>UQZY01000067.1 GCA_900545655.1 uncultured Oscillospiraceae bacterium | reverse complement strand
GCAGTCTTTTTGGTGGGAGAGGGTGGATTCGAACCACCGAAGCTAGAAGCAACAGATTTACAGTCTGCCCCCTTTGGCCACTCGGGAACTCTCCCAAATATGAAACCTGCAAATCCACTTGCAGGTTTTTTGGAGCTGGTGAACGGACTTGAACCCCTGACCTGCTGATTACAAATCAGCTGCTCTACCAACTGAGCTACACCAGCACTTTAGTGCCTAGTTAATATAACATACTTGACTTTTTGCGTCAAGGGTTTTTTTATTTTTATTTTGAGTTATTGTCGGGGATTATAACTTGTTGTATAAATATTTTTATTGTATACTAAAGTGTAATGTTTTTGGGGTGATTTTACAAAGGACGGTGAAGCTGTTGGCAAAGGGAGTAGGCGGAAAGAAAAAACTGAAATTCAAAACCACCGAACGTGAAAATGCATCGAAAAGGCGCAGATTCATAGTGGGATTTGTTGCAATCGTGCTTGTTCTTGCGGTTGCTTCGGTTGCAACGTATGTCAGAGAAAGAAAAAATCCGGACAGTGAAAAGCCGTCGGATTCGGGAATGAATACATTGCCGCAGACAAAGATGAAGGAAGAGGTATCCCTTTTGTTTGTCGGAACCTCTACAAATGATAATACTCCGCTTTTTGCGGCATTTATAAAGTTTGATACAAAAGATTCAAAATTTACGGTTATTCCGGTGACGGTTTCCGGTATCCGAGCGGATAAATCGCAAGAACTGGCAAACAATATTTCCGCAGAAAAGGACATACCGATTGACAGATATATCGTTGTAAACGAGAAAAATTTCAAGAACTTTGCAGGTGTGTTCGGTGCGTTTGAAACAGATATAAAGCATACGATTGACTATAAAGGAGAAGATTTTTCGCTGAACCTTATTTCGGGCAAGCAAAAACTGACAGGAGATAAATTGTTCCGTTATGTGCGTTATCTCGGCTTGGATGGGAAAGATGACTCTCTCAAAAAGCAGGGAGAACTTATCGCTGACTTTTTGTCTCAAAACCTCAATGAAGCGAATGCCTCAAAGGGAGAGGATTTGTTCTCATCTCTTATTAATTCCGCAGAAAGTGATATAACAATTGTGGATTTCTCAAAGTACAAGGATTGGCTTGCGGAGGTTTCAAAAGAGCCGAGAGATGTCGAAGTTAAACTCGGATAACGGAGAGGGGAATGCATGAAGGTTTTAAAAAATATTTGTATTGCCCTTTTTGTGGTCGCAGCTTTGGCCTTTGCCACATTTATGATTTTGCCCGTAGACGGTATTGCGGCAAGAAGGGCTGCCGAAAAACAGGGCTATGACATATCTTCCGAGTATAAGGACGAGGCGAACAGATATTACTATAAACGGCTCAGTAAAAACGAAAAAGAGGCGTATCGTATAATTTACGCTCAGATAAAGGACTTTCCGAAAAAAATAGTTGTTACATCGCTCAAGGACGATGAACTGGAAAAAGTTTTCAGCGCATTGTCTTATGACAATCCGGAGCTTTTCTTTCTCGGAAACAAGTGCTCACTTACGAGTATAGGAAGCATATATTATTTTATTCCGCAATACTCCATGACGAAGGATGCGTACGAAAAAAAGATGTCGGAGGTCTTAAAGCAGGCGGAAATTATTAATAAAGAACTTGCCTCTCTTTCGACGGATTATGAAAAGGAACTGTTTATTCACGATTATCTGGTAAAAAATTGCGATTATGATGACGGAACCTCGGGAACCACTTATACGATTTACGGAGCTCTTGTTGAAAACAAGGCAAACTGTGAGGGGTATTCAAGGGCTGTCCAATATATTCTCAACGGTCAGGGTATAACCAATTATCTTGTTACAGGTACGGCAATCGACGAGAACGGAAGCTCGCAGGGCCATATGTGGAACATAGTTAAAATTGACGGCAAGTTTTATAACCTGGATGCTACATGGGACGATTATCTTCTCATGGGAGCAGTGGAAAATCCGGACAATACGGCGAGTCATATATACTTCAACATAAACTCAAAGGATCTTTCCTCCACGCATACGGCGGATGATGATGCGCTGTGGTCGGCTTGTACATCGGACAGCTTCGGATACTTTAAAAAAGAAGGATTATATTTTACCGTATATGATGCGAAGACGGAGGATGCCATAAAACAAGCCTTGTATAAGTCTCTCGCTGCCGGAAATCTGAGTCTTGAGCTTGCGTTTGAGAATTACGATGCATATAATGCGGCATTTGAAAATCTCACCGGAGAAAAAACCGGAAGGATTTACAATATTCTTGTTTGGGCAAATTCAAAGATTTCTTCCGATAAGGTTGACCCGAGCCGTATACAGTACACCAAGGATGACTCAAAACTTATAATAAGGTTTTTCTTTACTAAATGATTTACCGATACGGTATATAAAGATACATTTTAATAAAGAGTTTATATGAGGCGCATTCGACGATTGTCGGATGCGCTGCATGTGTATACTTGGCTAACACATGTGTGGAACGCCCGGAGGCGTTGTGAAATGGTTCGAAAAAAGTAAAATTAGGTGTTGACATTTCAGGTTAGAGCGTGGTATATTAATCGAGCGCTTTGGAAAGCCCGAGCGCATATGTA
>UQZY01000066.1 GCA_900545655.1 uncultured Oscillospiraceae bacterium | reverse complement strand
CCCCCGGAGGAGCCGCCCAGCGGCTCCTCCCTTTTCCATTTCCCCAGCTTCCACTTGCAACTTCCCCCGTTTCTGCCGTCTCTCCTTGCTCGTATCCCCCAATACTAAAAAACCGGCCCGGAAGCTTTTGCTCCCCTTTGACAGGGGTAACAGATAATCACGGAGATAATCCCGGAGATAATGCTGTGAGCATTACACTTCATGTGGGCCTAATCGATTTTTCATCGCAAGAAATCGCATCAGATGCTGTCTAATCCGCAGAGACCGCCATCTCACAGCGCAATGGTCAGTGTAAACCAGTCGCCCCTCGTCCGATAAGCACCGGCACCACACTTCCAGACAAAGGCCTGAATGGAGCGACTTCCGATACTGTGTCCTCGCTCCGCCACTGAAACACGGAAGCCCCTGATCCTAATAGCGGCGCTTCCCCTTCCGTTTGACGCGGAAGCGCCAAGCCTACCGCAGTCTACTGTGGGATCTGCTTCCCTCGACTCCCGACTCCTTTCCGCATTTCATTTCCTTTTTGTCATCATCCTCAAAGGTGTTATTTTTTATTGCGATTATGGGAATGGTTGTAAGAGCCTTTCTGCTGAGGTTTCGGATGATCTTTGTCGCTTCATAACCGTCAAGATTCGGCATCTCAGTATCCATGAGGATAAGGTCATAGTCGCCCGGGTCGGAATTTTTCAACTTTTCAACCGCCTCTATTCCGTCATGTGCTTCATCTACGAATACGCCTTCTTCTTTAAGTATCTGAGATATGATTTCACGGCTTTCGTCATCGTTTTCAACAACGAGAACACGTCTGTCTCGGAGATCCCGTATCTCATACTCATCATTTTTTGAGCTGTCTTTTTTGTTCGATTGACCGTCAAGTTTCAGAGGAAGTGCAACGATAACCGTCGTTCCTACACCCGGCTTACTCTTTATGTCTATAGTTCCGTCCATGAGCTCGACAAGCTTCTTCGTTATAGGCATACCGAGCCCCGTTCCCTCTATTCCGGAGAGGGCGGTTGAGCGCTCGCGTTCAAAGTTTTCAAATATATGCTTTAAAAATTCTTCGCTCATTCCTATTCCGGTATCAGACACTTCAAATTCGTAGTTTCCGTAACCGGGGTTGAAGGACGGTTTTTGGCATATGGTAACGTCGATTCTTCCGCCCTTATCGGTGTATTTCAGGGCGTTGCTCATGAGGTTAAGAATAATCTGATGTATGTGAGTTCTGTCCGCCAATACGTCTTCATTTTTTATCTTTCCGTATTTCAAGGAAAATTCGATACCCTTTTTCTTTGCAATGGCTGCTGTCATTATGTTCACGGCATCTCCGCATTCGTGAACCTTTGCGGGCGCCTCTTCGATAAACACTTTTTCGTTCTCGATAGACGACATCTCCAGTATGTCGTTTATCAGCTTCAGAAGATGCTGGCTGGAGGTTTCAATCTTTTCAAGATATTTTTCCACAGACTCTTCCTCATCACTGTGACGTTTTGCAAGAGCGGTAAATCCGAGGATTGCGTTCATGGGTGTACGCATGTCATGTGACATGTTGAACAGGAATTTACTCTTTGCCTCGTTTGCAGCTTCTGCCTTTGTTCTGGCATCTTCGAGAAGTATGCGCTGTTGGATATCTTTCTTTGTAAGTTCATCTACGTTACGCAGTCCTAAAATGGCGAGCTTGGTGTTTTTGAAGTTTTCGCCGGCAACAACCTTTATCTGGTAGAAAAGAGGGCCGCTTATGGAAGTAAGCCTGGTTTCTATGATGTAATCCGGATTTTTTTCAAGATTGTAAATGATGTTGTGAATGGACATCTTTGCGTAGAATTCATCCTTGTCCTCCGGATAGACGATCGTTTCGGCAAGCTTTGTTATTCTCTCGGTATAGTCGCGTGTATGTGCGGATATGTCGTCAATTTCCCGAAGCATGCTGTTCAGTCGGTAATCATGCATCTTTCCGTTTGAGAGGTCAACAAGGATGATACTCTCATAATCCCCGGTAAGAGCATCAATAATTCTCAGCTGATTTTCGTTTGTCTCCCTTTGTACGGTTAAGAAAAGGAAAAGCAGGGATATGGTGATACCGGCGCAAACCATCGGCAATCCGTCCAGAAATACCTCGATACACAGCGCAATTACTGGCGGGATTGCAAAGAAGGCGAGCGCAAAGTCCTTTGCGCGGTTTGCCTTGACTTTTTCGCGGAAGCCTCCGTAAAGAGCACGAAGTGACGCAAATGCAAGGTATCCGAAGGAGATGATGGGGTGGAGCGGATAAAGGATACCGCGGTGGTATACATTGTTTTCGTCTACGAAGAAAAGCAGATGATTCCACCTCGCTGTAACCGAGAAGAAGATAAGCGCGATAACCGGTACTAAAAATATGATTTTGGTGGATTTCTTTTTGAAGTTTTCTTGAAACTTCTCATGTTGTTTTAACAGCTTCTCATAAGAGGATTTGGCTGTTGCAATCTTTTTCTCATGCTGAATCAGCTGTTGTTGTACATTGGAATATTCTGTTGTAACAACCTCCAATTCTTTCTGATTTTTAATTGATATAGCTGCAAAATCCTTAGGTAATGGCAAAGCGCATGAAGTAAAACGTTCTGAAATAATTTCAAAACATGCACCGGTATCTTTTTTACTGT
>UQZY01000065.1 GCA_900545655.1 uncultured Oscillospiraceae bacterium | reverse complement strand
CAGGTTCGAGGTACGCGTGCGCTTCGCTCCCGCCCGACCCTTGATAGCCGCATTTTATGATGCTATAATGAGGAAAGAAAAATTTATCGTAAAATCATAACACCTCGAAAGAAGATGCTAAAAGTGTGGATAGTATTCGCAATACTCTCAGCGGTTTTTGCCGCTCTGACCTCCATCCTCGCAAAGATAGGAATTGAAGATGTAAACTCGACCCTCGCAACAGCTATAAGAACTCTCGTGGTCGTTGCCATGTCATGGCTCATGGTTCTTATTACAAACACGGGTAGCAGCATAACTGAAATAAGCAAAAAAAGCTGGATTTTCCTCATTCTGTCCGGAATAGCAACCGGTGCCTCATGGCTCTGCTACTATAAAGCCATACAAATGGGCGATGTATCCAAGGTCGTACCCATAGACAAGCTGAGTGTCGTGCTGACCCTCATTCTCGCTTTTGTATTTCTTCATGAGGATTTCGGTGTGAAATCCGCAATAGGCGCCGTACTGATAACCGTAGGCACCCTTGTTATGGTCCTCTGATTACACATACACCACATAAAAAAATAAAATTAAGATAAATAAAAAGCCTTATTTCAAACTTGCTTTGCAAATTGAAATAAGGCCTGTTTTATGTATTACATACATGTTTAACATTCAGTGAATCCAATGAATCACGGAATGAATTCGGCAAAAATAAACTTGCCGGTTTTTTTGTATTCAGTATTCCGGACTCCTTCAATGCTTCTGCAACAAACTGTGAGCAAAAGTATCTGTTCTTTATCTTAAACGGAATACGAAGAACACACATTACAACACCAAAGGGTGAATATTTATAACGCTCCTGGTTATCCTTCACCGATTTGATATACTCTTTGAGCTTTTTGTACTCCTGTTCTTCAACTTTTATCTTATAAATCGTCTTCTGTACTCTACTGTCTTTCTTTTTCCATCTCGCCGGTTTTTCAATCCTGAAGCCCTTACCATTAAAGCTGTAATAAGTGTTCTTGTCTTCCTGTAAACCGATGGATGCGTGTGTATATCCCCTGCCGGTAAGATGATAGAGCATTTGAGATACTCTGTCAAAGTGACGTGACAGCAAAATATTTATATATTTGTATCTTTTACGCATGTTATTTCCCCTTAACATTATATTTTGCTCCGCTACCATAAACAACAAACCTTAAATTTCCCTTAAAAGGCAGCCGTGATTTGCTTTAAGCAAACCTCGATGTTATTACTCCGTATAATTCCAGTGCTCAAAGAAATCCTCTATCACTGAAAGTTCGGATGCAAAGACGCCCTGTATCATGTCGTCTTTGCCGCCGCCCCTGCCTACAAGGCAGGCGTTAAAGTCGCGCGAAAGAGCGCGAAGAGGAATATCCTTTGAGGTTATCATGTAACGGTATCCGTCTTCACAATTTGTGAGCGCGACACAGACTCCGGCGCACTTTTCCCTGCCGCCGTTTGCGAGAGCACGGAGTGCCTCGGTATCGGCGTTTTGCAGGAACAGGACAAGGTTTCCCGAAACCTTGTCAACTGCGTCGAGTCTTGCCTGTGCAAGGGCACGTGACGCCTTGCCGAGCTCATACGTGAGGTCTCCGTTGGCCTTCTGCAGGTTTGAAACTGCGTCAGCCGTTTCAAACTGTCTTGCAGACAGAAGGTCCATGATTCTAAGGATATTTTCCTGTTTTTCATCATAGTCGGCAAGGGCTCTGTGCCCGGCACAGATGTGCAGGCGAACGCCGCCGTGACTCTTCTCCGTATAAATGATTTTAACAAGACCTATCTCACCTGTTTGCTTAACGTGCGGCGCGCAGCATGCACAGCAGTCAACACCGGGTATGGTAACGATACGCACATCACCCTCAAGGTCAAGCTTACTGCGATAATCAATTGATTTTAAAGCTTTTGCATCCGGATATTCCGTCTTTATCGGAAGATTTGAAAAAATAACTTCGTTAGCACGTTTTTCAATATCCTTTAACTGCTCCTTTGAAAAAGAGCCGTTATAGTCACAGGTAACATCCTCATCCCCAAGGTGAAAGCCTATGTTGTCATATCCGAAGGTACTGTGTATAAGACCGGAGATGATATGCTCGGCACTGTGACTCTGCATACGTGAAAAGCGCTTATCCCAATCCAAAGCACCCTCAACCTGCGTTCCGGGGAGAATTTCTTCCATTGTAAGATGATATATCGACGTTCCGTCAATTTGAGTATCGCATACCTTAACAGTCCTTCCGTCACACGTAAGCACACCCGTATCCCCGTACTGACCGCCGCCCTCGGGGAAAAATGCTGTGCGGTCAAGCTCTATTTTGAAAAAATCACCGCTCTTTGTGCAGGACTGTACAAGGGCGGTGAACTCTTTTTCATGACTGTCATTGTCATAGAGCTTTATTGTTTTGATAAGCTCACTCATTATTTTATAATTTCAACCATCATACCCGGAACTACGCCCGCAGCATTCGACTCGTCTGTGTCAATATGCATGGCAAGGGCATATTTCGGGCTTACACGAACTACCACGTCACCGAAGATAAGTGAGCGTTCAGGGGAGTCAACCTTAACATTTACGATTTCCTTATCCTTTACACCGAGTGCCTCCGCATCCTCAGGTGTTGCATGGATATGACGCTTTGCAATGATTACGCCCTCTGAAATCTCAACCTCACCCTTCGGTCCCACAAGCTTGCAGGCACCTGAGCCTGAGATATCTCCCGACTCACGGATGGGAGCGGCAACACCGATTGAACGTGCGTCGGATGCCGAAAGCTCGACCTGTGTTTCGGGGCGAACCGGTCCGAGAATGGATACTGCGGGGAACTGACCCTTAGGTCCTATTACTGCAACCCTTTCATTTGAAGCGAACTGTCCCGGCTGAGAAAGTTCCTTCTTTACGGTAAGCTCATATCCCTCACCGAAAAGTGTATTGAGCACCTCTTTTGTAACGTGAACGTGTCTTGCTGATGTTTCAATCAAAAACTTCATTATCTCTCTGTCCTTTCGTCTATGAAAAATTCCGTAAACA
>UQZY01000064.1 GCA_900545655.1 uncultured Oscillospiraceae bacterium | reverse complement strand
CGCACAAAAAAAGAGAACAGGAAAACCTGTTCTCTTAAATGGCGCGCCCGGAGGGTTATTCCCCTGACAGGGGAAATGTCACGCAGTGACAAAAGGGTTGGGCGGGAGCGAAGCGTACGCGTACCTCGAACCTGTTCGAGTCCACTCCCAAAAAGCGCACAAAAAAAGAGAACAGGAAAACCTGTTCTCTTAAATGGCGCGCCCGGAGGGACTCGAACCCCCGACCTACTGGTTCGTAGCCAGTCACTCTATCCAGCTGAGCTACGAGCGCACATCTGATTTTTGCCGCTCAACTATATTACCACAACAGAAGTCAAAATGCAACACTAAAAAAATGTTCTGAAAGGGAGTATAATAAATGAGGAATAATACGGGGGCGTAACTCCCGCACTTTAAAAGGAGAAGAGATATGAACAAGGAGCTTACAGCGGGTCCGCTTCTCAACGAAAACGGACACCTTTGTGAATGCGGATACGCAAAAAAACTCATAAAGGAATACGACAGAAGCGCAATAAAGGCACCCGGATTCCGTATCAAGGAATGGGATTATTATCTTATAACCACAAATGATTTTGCCATTGCAATGACGGTTGACGACAATTCATATATGGGACAGGAAAGCGCGTCGGTTCTTGATTTTACCGGCGAACCGTGGGAGCATACCGCCGGTGTTATGAAGTTTTTCACAAACGGAAAGGTAGGACTTCCCCCGACCTCTGAAAAGGGAGATTCATGCTACAATTCAAAGCAGGTTAAGCTTAACTTTATAAACGACGGAAAGACCCGTCATCTCACCTGTGATTATAAAAAGTTTGACGGAGAAAATGACCTGATGGTTGACATAACTCTTTCTGACTTTCCGGAGGAATCCATGGTCATCGCAACACCGTGGAAGGATCATCCTAAGCATTTCTACTACAATCAGAAAATCATAGGGATGAAAGCAAGAGGTACTGCGACATTTCGCGGTAAGACCTACACCTTTGATGAGACGAACAACGCATACGGTCTTCTTGACTGGGGACGCGGGGTGTGGACGTATGACAATACATGGTTCTGGGGAGCGGGTCAGACAGAGCTTCCGGGAGGACATATTTTCGGCTTCAACATTGGTTACGGGTTCGGAGACACCTCCGCGGCTTCCGAAAATATGCTTTTCTATGACGGAAAAGCGCACAAGCTTGATTTGGTATCCTTTAACATTCCCGAAAAGGAAGACGGAACGGATGACTTTATGAGTCCGTGGACCTTTACATCCAGCGACGGAAGATTTGAGATGGATTTTGCTCCGATTCTCGACCGTGCCGCCAATGTAACCGTAGGACCTCTCGGCTCCGACCAGCATCAGGTATTCGGTCGCTTTACGGGAAAAGCCGTACTTGATGACGGAACGGTTATTGAGGTAAAGGATATGCTTGGATTTGCGGAAAAAGTAAGGAACAAATGGTGATTGTCCCTAAAACGAAAATTTAAAACAGAAGAAAAGAAGTGTTTTGATGAAGCTTACATTTTGCGGTGCCGCACATGAGGTTACCGGAAGTTGTTATTTTCTCGAGGTAAATGACAAAAAAATTCTTATTGACTGCGGGTTGGAGCAGGGCGCCGATGTTTATGAGTCCGGAGAAATTCCTGTTGCCGCAGGGGAAATCGACTATGTATTTTTAACACATGCACATATTGATCATTCCGGAAAGCTGCCGCTTCTGTCGGCACAGGGCTTCCGAGGAATTATTTTCTCAACGGGTGCGACATACAACCTGTGCAGTATAATGCTGAGGGACAGCGCGCATATCCAGGAGTTTGAAGCGGAGTGGAAAAACAGAAAGAACAAGAGAGCGGGAAAGGAAGAATACGTTCCGCTGTATACGATAGACGATGCAATTGCAGCCCTCAAACTTTTTCAGCCTTATAACTACGGCGAAATGATTTCGGTTTGTGACGGAGTTCAGATAAGATTCGTGGATGCCGGACATCTTCTCGGCTCTTCGAGTATTGAGATTTTTCTCACTGAAAACGGTATTTCAAAGAAGCTTGTTTTTTCAGGGGACATAGGAAATACCGATCAGCCGCTTATAAACGACCCGAAGTATATCACCGAGGCCGATTACGTTGTAATGGAGTCTACCTACGGAGACAGAGCGCACGGAAAAAGACCTGATTATGTAAAGGATCTGGCGCAGATTATCCAAAAGACCTTTGACCGGGGAGGAAATCTTGTTATTCCTTCTTTTGCCGTAGGAAGAACGCAGGAGATGCTTTATTTTATAAGGCAGATAAAGGAGCAGGGTCTTGTAAAAGAGCACGGGGATTTCAAGGTGTATGTGGATAGCCCGCTTGCGATTGAGGCGACGAACATCTACAGCAACTGTGACAGACAATACCTTGACCCTGAGACTCTTTCGCTTATCGAAAAGGGAATCAACCCTATTGAGGTTTCAAACCTGAAGCTTGCCGTAACGTCGGAAGAGTCGAAGGCGATAAACTATGATATGGAGCCGAAGGTCATCATTTCCGCAAGCGGCATGTGCGAGGCCGGACGTATAAAACACCACTTAAAGCACAATCTCTGGCGCAGCGAGTGTACGATTCTGTTTGTGGGATATCAAGCTGTAGGAACGCTCGGACGCAGTATTGTCGACGGCGCCGAAAGGGTAAAGATATTCGGCGAGGAAATAGAGATATGCGCGGAGATAGACGTTCTCGGCGGCGTATCCGGCCACGCAGACATAAACGGGCTTATGACGTGGATAAAGAGCTTTGAAACAAAGCCTAAGCATGTATTTGTATGTCACGGTGACGACGGCGTGTGTGACAGTTTTGCAGCCAAGGTTCACAATGAGCTGGGACTGGAAGCCTTTGCCCCTTATCCGTATGCAAAGGTTGACCTTGTTGCGGATACTATTCTGTCAGAAGGAAACAGCAGGAAAATCGAGAAGAAGGTACCCAACGGAAATATCAGTCCAAACAGTTCGTTTGGCCGCCTGATACTTGCGGGACAGCGTTTGCAGCAGGTTATCAAGCACAACGAGGGCGGCGCGAATAAGGACCTTGCAAAGCTTGCAGATCAGATTCTCGCCCTTTGTGACAAGTGGGACAGATAAGAGTGTATTCGAAAACTTTCCGTGTAACAAACAGCAAAAAAGAAAAATGTTATAAGATGTAATTTATAAAATCACCCCTTCATACATTTGTATGAGGGGTGGTTTTTTGAAAATAATAGGTATAACAGGAACCAACGGTAAAAGCTCAACGGCGCAA
>UQZY01000063.1 GCA_900545655.1 uncultured Oscillospiraceae bacterium | reverse complement strand
AGATAATTGTTATTCAAAACATTTTGAGACATTCTTTTTAAGGTTGTGCGTGTTTGCAACCGTATATTTTTATTGAATTGCTGAAAAAAACAGGAGTTTATTTATTTTTAAAATATTTTGTATTCTTGTTTTTAGTATATGTATTAATTATATAAATTATATATTTGCTGAAAATATATATTGACAAAATATGTTTGATAATGTATATTTTATTAGGAGGAATAGGAGGTTATATTTGTTGTTTTTTTGAATAATTTGAATGGCAGAAAGATTTTGCATTGTTTTGTTGTAAATGCGGTAGAGCGTTTAACGAAAATGAGGTTGAATCATTTAATCCAATCGCAGATGCGATGATGCATTATGATGAAGTCGTAGCCTCTCCAAAACAGAAACGGTTATGTTGCCCAAAATGCAAATCAAATCATTTGCAGGCTATAGTGGAGACAGCAACCTCTGCAAGAACAATAGGAAATGGTTATTCTCCCGCAAAAGGTTGTTTAGGTTCCTTGCTGTTTGGATCCGGGGGATGGCTTCTTGGGGCGTTGGGACAGCGGCAAAGAACAATAATTGAAACTCAAAATCGAAATTATTGGATTTGCAATGATTGCGGATATAAATTCAGAAACACAGAAGATTGGCACGAAGAAATAAAGAAAAAAGAGCAAGCTGTGAAAGTCAACCTTGTGTTAACAATCTTTTTTATTATCGTTGCTATGTTACTGTTTACAGGTGGTGAAGTATCCTCAGCTGTTGGCATTGTGTTCTTGATTATTGGAGCGGTAAATGCTATCACTTCTTTCCTAGGAAAAACAAGGATTCGAAATGAACTTCAACATCTTGATGATCTCGAAAGTTCCTCTATGGAGTAATTCAGTAAGCAAAAGATTTTCAAAAACAGTTGGGAAAACCCAGAAAACTGCGATTTGATAAACAAAGAATAAGGAGTGTAACAAACATGGGCAGTTTATTTTAGGATATGCTAGGCAGCGACGGTCAAATGATCGATACAAATGTTGATATCGTTTTTGTGATCGATGCCACCGAAAGCATGCAGCCGTTAACTATAAGTTTACAAAAAATTTACATTTTGGAATAAGCTTTGGGTAATCAAGGAGAATTTTATATGAAGAAAAACAACAAACCGGTCAGGGAATACTATACTATCGACTTAGTACATATTTTTAAAACCCTTTGGCAGAGAATATGGCTGATTGTCTTGGCAGGCATAATTGCCGCAGGAATCGGATTTTCCGTGTCGGCATTTTTAATCAAGCCGGAGTATTCCTCATCAATAATGCTTTATGTCAACAACAGCTCGTTTTCGTTGGGCAACACGAGCTTCAGCATCAGCTCCTCCGAAATCACCGCCGCACAGAGCCTTGTTAAAACATACGGCGAGATTCTCAACAACCGCTCGACCCTTGAGCGTGTTATTGAAAAGGCCGATGTTCCGTATTCGTATAAGCAGATGAGCAAAAAAATTCAGTCCGGCCAGTCGAACAATACCGAAATCATGAGGGTTGACGTTACAACCAACGACCCTTACGAGGCCGCAAAGATTGCAAACTGTATCGCAGAGGTTCTTCCCGTAAGAATATCGGAGATTATTGACGGCGCCTCCATGGAGGTTGTCGATGCCGCAGTGCCGAACCTTGAAAAGGTTTCACCGAGCATAACTCAATATACCGCCGTCGGTCTGTTTTTGGGAGTGTTGCTTTCGGCATTGGCGATTGCCGTCGGAGCCTTGATGGATGACACTATCCATGACGAAGAGTACATCTTACAGACTTATGACTACCCGATTTTGGCGAAGGTTCCCGATCTTTTAGGCTCGGACAAGAAAAAGTACGGCTACTACAGCGCCCAAAAGAAAACCTCGAAGAATTCATAAGGACGGTATATAGACATGGGATTATTTAAAAATAATAAAACAAGCGCTGTTTTTACCGAAAAGGATTCAAGAAAGACTCTGCACAAGAACCTTGAATTTACAGCCATTGAACAGTATAAAATTCTCAGAACAAACCTTGATTTTACCCTGCCCGAGGACGTTAAGTGTCCGATTATCGGCGTAACAAGCTCGATGAGAGGAGAGGGAAAAAGCACGACCGCAGTCAATCTTTCATATGTTCTCGCCGAAAAGGGCGATCCGGTTCTTCTTATTGACGGCGACCTGAGAATTCCTTCAATCGCAAAGAAAATGAACCTCGAATCCACACCGGGTCTTACTGACCTTTTGATGGGTCACGGTGCTCATATGCCGGATTTCCGTTCGGCATTGCTGAAGAACTGGTACATATTGCCCTCGGGAGAAATTCCGCCGAACCCGTCGGAGCTTCTCGGCTCTCGCAGAATGGAATTTATCCTCGACAGGCTTCGTGAAAGCTTCGATTATATCATCATTGATTTGCCGCCCGTCAACATCGTTTCGGACGCATTGTCGATAGCCTCACTTATCGACGGTATGGTAGTCGTCGTTCGTGAGGACTACACCGAAAAGAAGGAATTGGAGCGTTGCTTCAGACAGCTTCAGCTTTCTAACGTCAATGTTCTCGGCTGCATTTTGAACGAATCGAAGAACGACGGCGGATCTTACAAGAAATACAGAAAGCACAAGTATTATAAATACTACAAATACTATCAAGGTTCCTCGAAGAGTGATAGAAAATGATTGATTGGCATTCTCATATTTTGCCCGGCATCGACGACGGAAGCGGCAGTATCGAAGAAAGCCTTGCGCTTTTGAAAATGCAGCGTGAACAGGGAGCGGATACCGTAATCGCAACTCCTCATTTTTTCGCCGACGATGAAACGGTTGATGAATTCTTAGCCCGCAGGCAGGAAAGTCTCGACAGTCTGCTTTCAGCGGCTCGGGACGAAATTCCCCGTATAATCTGCGGTGCCGAGGTCAAATATTATCCGGGTATCGGAAAATTGGAGTCGTTGAGCAAGCTCTGCATCGGTGAAAGCAATCCGATTAATGCCTTCACCAGGTGCAGTTAACTGTGCCACAGCCTCAAAATCACTAGCTAATCGCTCTCGTTGAATCATATAACACCTCACAATCTAATACCTATATTACAACACATAATATATAGGTCCACTATACATATTCTTGATGCATACATCTATATAGTTATACATCTATAATGTAATGTATACATCATAATCAATATAGTCTATTTTAAATAGTGAGTAGCAATTGTACCTAATGCAACAATGCCGTTTAACATATCTTCTTCATCGATATCGAAGAGTGGATTATGATGAGGTGCTTTAATAGCTGAGCCCAATACCATATAGGTTGCTCGACCACCACGATCAATAACACGATTTAAGAAGTAAGCACAGTCTTCACTACCGCCACCGCTATAATCGAATGGAACTTCTTTAAAGATACCTAATGGTTCAATGATAGATTGTACTTCGCGAGCTAAATCATCGCTAATACGGCCTGCAGGAGTTTCACCTTGTTTTGTAATTTCAAAGGTACAATCAT
>UQZY01000062.1 GCA_900545655.1 uncultured Oscillospiraceae bacterium | reverse complement strand
CGCCATCTGTCACGGCTGCACGGGTAAGGGAAACGATCAGGTTCGTTTTGAGCTTGCAATCAAGGCTTTTGCACCGGATATGCCCATCATTGCTCCGTGGCGTGAGTGGAGCATAAAATCGCGTGACGAGGAAATTGACTATGCAGAGGCACACAAGATACCTCTCAAAATAAACCGTGAGACGAATTATTCAAAGGACAAGAACCTTTGGCATCTCTCACACGAGGGGCTTGACCTTGAGGACCCCGCAAACGAGCCGCAGTACGAGAAGGAGGGCTTCCTTGAGATGGGAGTTTCTCCGATAGACGCACCGGATGCTCCTACATATATCTCACTTGACTTTGAAGCAGGTGTTCCGGTTGCTCTTGACGGCAAAAAAATGAGCCCGACTGAAATAATTTTCGCCTTAAACGAGGTTGGCGGAAAGAACGGTATCGGCCTTCTCGATATCGTCGAAAACCGTCTTGTGGGTATGAAGAGCCGCGGCGTGTATGAAACTCCGGGCGGAACCATACTCTATAAGGCACTGGGCATCCTTGAAACAATCTGCCTTGATAAATACACGGCGCACGAGAAGGCAAAGCTCGCTATAACCTTCGGTGAACTCGTGTACAACGGACAGTGGTATACACCGCTTCGTGAGGCTCTTTCCGCCTTTGCCGACAAGGCAGAGGAACACTGTACGGGTAAGGTGAAGCTTAAGCTTTATAAGGGAAATATCATAAATGCGGGAGTTACATCGCCGTACTCCCTTTACAGCCCCGAAATCGCAACCTTTGACGAGGATGATGTTTACGACCAGACTGATTCCGCAGGCTTTATAAACCTTTTCGGACTTCCTATAAAGGTTAAGGCTATGATGGAAAAGAACAACGAAAACTGAGGAGAGGTGTTATGAAACTCTGGACAGGACGTTTTTCAAAAGAAATTGATAAAAAAACAAATGACTTTAACTCCAGCATCTCCTTTGACAAACGCATGTACAAGGAGGATATACGGGGGAGCATGGCTCATGCCGCAATGCTCGGCGCACAGGGTATAAACTCCAAGGAGGATACCGATAAAATCCTCGGCGGACTTCAGGGGATTCTTGACGACATGGAGAACGGCGTTCTGACCGTTGACCCTGATGCGGAGGATATCCATACGTTTATCGAAGGGGAGCTTACGAGCCGTATCGGTGACGCGGGGAAAAGGCTTCACACCTCGCGCTCGCGTAATGACCAGGTCGCACTTGATCTGCGCCTGACCCTCTCGAAGGAGTGCGACGAGGTGCTTGCAAAGCTTCATGAGCTCATAGATGTTCTCTGCAAAAAAGCTGAAGCTTACAGTGACGCGGTTATGCCGGGATATACGCATCTTCAAAGGGCACAGCCTATTGTTTTCGGTCACCATTTACTTGCATATGCAGAGATGTTTATGCGTGATGTATCACGTATAAAGGACGCGAAAGCCCGTATGATGAGCGCATGTCCTTTGGGCTGCGGCGCTCTTGCAGGAACCACTTACGATATCGACCGCTTTATGACTGCCGAGGCACTCGGCTTTGAAGCTCCGTGCAGAAATTCTCTCGACGGTGTTTCCGACAGAGACTTTTGTGTCGAGCTTTCCTTCGCTCTTTCACTGGTCATGGTTCATCTCTCACGCTTTGCAGAGGAGATCATTCTCTGGTGCTCATGGGAGTTTAAGTTTGTGGAGCTTGACGACGCATTTTCAACCGGCTCCAGCATCATGCCGCAGAAGAAGAATCCGGATATCGCCGAGCTTGTGCGCGGAAAATCAGGCCGTGTGTTCGGTGACCTTATGACGCTTCTCACCGTTATGAAGGGTATCCCTCTCGCGTACAATAAGGATATGCAGGAGGATAAGGAGGCAATTTTTGATGCCTTTGATACCGTAAAGATGTGCCTTACGGCATTTACTCCTATGGTGGACACAATGACGGTTCTTAAGGATAACATGAGAAAAGCCGCTGCCGCCGGCTTCATAAACGCAACCGACTGTGCGGATTTCCTTGTGGGGAAGGGTCTTCCCTTCCGTGACGCATATAAGGCAACAGGTGAGCTCGTTGCCTTGTGTATCTCAAAGGGTCTTACACTTGAAACGCTTCCGCTTTCCGGATATAAGTCGGTGTGCGAATTGTTTGACGACGGGGTCTATGATGCCATAAGTCTCGAAAAATGCGTGAAGGATCGCACCGCATACGGCGCACCCTCACCCGAAAACGTCATCAAACAGGCAAAAACGCTATCCTCTTACAATCTTCCGAAATAAATGAATTTGTCACTATGACAAAGGGAAAAGAGCCACGGCTGGCGCCGCGGCTCTTTTTCTCATATACTTTAAAAAATTATTTTTTAATCAGTGGGTTGTTGTCGTTGAAGAACTTAAGAAGATCCGCATAAACCTCAAGCTTTGTGCCGTTTTCGGTTTCATTGTGAATCTCGTGCTTTGCGTTCGGGTAAATCTTGAGCTGAACGTTTCTTCCGGCACGCTTAAGCTCCTTGTAAACCTTCTTCGGTCCTATGCAATGAACACCGCAGATGTCGTACTTTCCTGAGCAAACAAAGTAAGGAACCTTTTTATTTGCCCTGAAAGCCCAGAACGGCTTACCTGTGTTAAGGCAGGTTGCAATCATGTTGAGAAGTGACAAGTCCGGAGCGATATAAGTGTACGGGCTCTGGTTATATGTAATTATGTTCTGCTTGTCAAAAGAAATCCAGCTTGTTGCAATGAGCTTGTAAAGCGGAGGCTTCTTTGTTAACGGGGTGTCGTCTGCACTTCTCTTCTTTCTTGCTCTCGCGCATGACTTTTCAAAGGAGGCCGGAGTGAGCTTGTAAAGAAGGTGAAGCGGTGCGCTTAAAAGGAAAGCAAAGTTCGGTGTGGGAACCGTTCCGCAGATAACACAAGCCGAAAGACCCTTGCTGTACTTCATGATGTAGTCACGCACCATCATCGAGCCGAGGCTGTGTCCGAAAAGCATATAAGGAAGCTTTTTGTACTCTGCCTGCATAATCTTGCGAAGCTCATGCATGTCCTCGATCATTGCCGTGCCCGCATCCTCCGGATAAAGGCCGACACAAGGTACTGTTGCCGTGTGTCCGTGTCCAAGATGATCCTGTCCGCAAACAACATAACCGTTCTTAACGAAAAGACGTGCCATTTCGTCATAGCGTTCGATATGCTCTCCCCAGCCGTGTGTGAGCTGGATAACGCCTACAGGCTTTTTGTTTGCCGTGTCTTTCCACACAAGGTATCTGATGTTTATGCCGGCCTTGGATGTGGAAGGGAAAAATCTTTCCGATACTTCAATTGCCATTGAAATCTCCTCCAATATATTTAATTTTTTCTAAAGCACGATATACGAACATTCTAATTTTACCATGTATTACCGCAACAAGCAATGCTGAAAAAACCGAACAACTAACCTTTCTTTTTTTTCGCTTGTACGTTTTGTAATAACGATACCTCCGTAAAAGCAGGGGGCTTCTCATCGGGAACTACAGATTTTTACGTCTCGGAGAGGTAAATATATCCCGAAAAAGGCGTAGATAAAAATAGCAGTTACTGCATCAATGCGGTAACTGCTATTGCTCTTATTGTACCTGAATATTTTCTTTCAAAAAAGCAATTTCATTTTTATCTGTGATATTGAACAACTTAATGAATTCTTGAAAGGTACGT
>UQZY01000061.1 GCA_900545655.1 uncultured Oscillospiraceae bacterium | reverse complement strand
GAGCACCTGACTCTTAATCAGGGTGTCCAGGGTTCGAGTCCCTGATGGTGTACCATTTCTTTTACAACAATAAGGCCCGTTGGTCAAGTGGCCTAAGACTCCGGCCTCTCACGCCGGCAACACGAGTTCGAATCTCGTACGGGTCACCAAAATGCCTTAATAGCTCAGTCGGTAGAGCACGCGGCTGTTAACCGCGGTGTCACAGGTTCGAGTCCTGTTTGAGGCGCCAAGAACGTTTCATCTTGCGATGGGACGTTCTTTTTTTGTGCCTCAAATTGACGGACTCGAACGGTTCGAGGTACGCGTGCGCTGTGCTGCCGCCCAACCCTTTTGTCACTGCGTGACATTTCCCCTGACAGGGGAATAACCTGTTTGAGGCGCCAAAAGAACCGAAGAAGATTTTTCTTCTTCGGTTCTTTTATGTCTGAAAGTAGATTTCTAACCTGAAACACCGCAGTGACAATCCGCGTAGCGCTGCCGACTGATATGATAGAATGAGCACGCGCTGTTAACTGGGTCAGGTACTGCCGCTGCCGGTGGCAGATGAAGGCAGTGCCTGAGCAGGAAGAAACAAGGAGTAATGCGAAGCGCTGCAAGCGAGCAGTACGACTATGTTTCTGACCGAGAAGCAGGGAAGATAACCTGTTTGAGGCGTACAAAACATATAAGACATTTTGTTTTATATGTTTTTGTGCTATAATCAACTGGAAAATTTGATTGGTTATTTGAAGGATACGGTTATGAGAGATAAGGTTTTATATATAACTCAAATTATTACATCGCTGGCT
Source organism: uncultured Oscillospiraceae bacterium (assembly GCA_900545655.1). GTDB lineage: Bacteria > Bacillota > Clostridia > Oscillospirales > Acutalibacteraceae > UBA1227. The sequence continues at coordinate 4,650 of UQZY01000061.1, read as the reverse complement.
GGGACGCTTTTTTTATGTGTCATACTCACGAAACAGGATTCTGTTATGGCAAAAGTGATTATATTGCCTTTTATTTTATTTGCATTGTCGGAAACACTTATGTGTGTGTTTGTACTTACGGATAGGCTTAATTTGTTTGAAATTTTCAAAAAGGTGCAAAATATTTCATTCATAGTTTTTTGGTTTGGCTTCCTGATCTTTTTTTGCTATAAGATATGTGAATCGTCTGATAAAATGATGCTGCTTGCAACGATTCCGTTCTGGGGAGCCGGAGCTTATTTGGTCTACAAATGTTTCTTTAAGGATTTAATAAAAAAGGATTGAGCATATGGTATTATATTTTACGGGAACCGGAAATAGCGGATATGTTGCAAAAAGGATTGCATCGGCTCTTAATGATGAGCTTTTCTGTATGAATGATGCAATAAAATTCGGAGAATCCGTCGGTGAAAAAGATTATAAAAGGCTTATATTTGTAACGCCCACTTATGCATGGCGAGTTCCACGTATTGTAAGCGATTTGATTGAAAAAACAGAATTCAAAGGTAATATACCCGTGTGGTTCGTTATGACATGCGGCGGAGAGGTAGGAAATGCGGCGAAGTACAACATAAGGCTTTGTAAGGATAAAGCCTTTAAGTATATGGGTACGGCGGAGATTGTTATGCCGGAGAATTATATCGCCATGTTTGATGTGCCGTCAAATACGGAAGCGAAAAAAATTGTTGAACAGGCGGAGCAGGATATTCTGAAAACAATCGACTTTCTGGAAAGTGACCGCGCTTTTTTACCCATGAGGAACAACCTTTATGACAGGTTTTTGAGCGGACCGGTAAATCCCGTGTTTTATTCTCTCTGTGTCAAGTCGGATAAATTTTATGCCGGCAAGGATTGTATAGGGTGCGGCAGATGTGCGGAGCTTTGTCCGCTTAATAACATCAAAATTGAAAATAATAAACCTGTATGGGGCAAGACTTGTACCCATTGTATGGCGTGCATTTGTTACTGTCCGACGTCTGCGATTGAATACGGAAAGAAAAGCGTCGGAAAGCCCAGATACCATATTGAAGCTGTAGTAAAATAACTGTAATTGGGGGCAGTTTTATGAATAAGAAAAAGAAAATAATAATCATTGCCGTTGTAGCGGCGCTTGTTGTTTTGGCAGTTGCGGGAGGAATTCTTCTCTACGGTAATAGCAGGCACGTAAAGGTGTTCAAGGCTACGGGCAGCGAGTGGAATACGGTGGAGGTTACATGGAAAGCATCAAAGGAAGATATAAAAGCCGCCATAGTATATTCCTCCTCAAAGTTCGAAGCATCTGACGCAGACAAGGCACTTTCGAATCCGGATGAGTCAAAGACTCTGACGGTAAAAGAGGGAATAAACCTTAAAAACGGAAAGTGCAAAATCGAGGGATTGCACCCGGACACGGAATATTATGTAACCATTGCCGAAAAGGACAAAAACGGTTATCACAAGGCTCTTGAACCGGTTGTCGTACATACCGGGGAATTGTCGGAACTTGGGGATATCCTGAAAATTGACAAGACCTCGGCAGATTCCGTAACTCTTAATTGGGACAGTTGCGGTTTATCTGATAACAGCGCAAAGAACGGCGATATATCCATAACATACAGTATTCAGGTTTCGTCATTCGACAAGGATAACAACGTAAAAGACGTAAAGGAAACGGTATATACCGTAACGGGACTCACTCCGCTTACAAAGTATACATTTAAGCTTACGGCAACAGTGACCATCGGTGACAAAACCTTTGAAACAAAGCCGTCAAAGGCTGTTGAGGTCATAACACTTCCGTCTGCGATAACCGGACTTACGGCGTCTGCAAAGGACGGAAACTCCATAAGTGTAAAATGGGATAAGCTTAAGGATACACTTTCGGACGGAGCAAAGGTTACATATCAGCTTTATGGCTCTGACAAAAAGGACGGCGAATATACGGCTCTTTCCGACAGCCTTTCTGAGACTGCGTACACGGAGACAAAGCTTAAGACCGGAACGACAAGATTTTATTACGTTACGGTGACGGTTGCTTTCGGCGAGAATGAAAAGGTTGTAAGCGAAAAGTGTGAGACGGTAAGCGCAAAGGCAGAAATTAAGCAGTCTGCGGGCAATTCCGCCGACAGAAACACGGTAAACAAAAACAATAATCAAAATACCTACACTCCGACTAAAAAATACAAAAACCAGCCGGGCAATGCAACTCCTGAACTCAACGCACAGGCACGTGTTATTGCCCAGAAAATTGCAAATGAGATAAAAGCGGATGCAAGCCTTGACACAGATCTTAAGAAGGTTACAAGGGCTGCACAAAGAGTTGCGGAATATGCAAGCAAATGCAGATACACTATGGAGGGCGATTACTATGCCTCCGCATACGGTGTATTTATAAAAGGAGAGTACTCATGTGCCGGAACCGCACGTGCACTCGGTATGGTTCTCGAGTGCATGGGTTATTCATGGCAACATGTAAACGAAAACGGATATACGCACCAGTGGGTTGAACTCACCATGGACGGACAGCACGGCTGGGCGGATGGATTTCCTACACTCGGCGGAGCGGCCGGGTACGGAAAATATCCGTTTGCCTGAAAAAATAATTTTAAAGACCGTTGACAGAACGATATCAGAATGATATCATATACATAGCAAATAAGACTTAAAAAATCAAGTGGGAGGTTTGTCTTATGGAAGAAAAAGTATTAAACAAAAACAAAATCGGTATGCTCGTGCTGCTTGTTTCGATTGCGCTTTATATCGCCGCGGTGTTCGGAGTTATTAGCGCATCAAGTTCGGGAAACGGCGCTTTATTGATTATTTCCGTTGTTTATCTTTCAATCGGATGGATTGTCTGGCCGGGTCTTAAGGTGTTGAAGCCGCAGGAGGCTCTTGTTCTCACTCTCTTCGGAAAGTATGTCGGAACGCTCAAGGACGCGGGTTTTTATTTTGTAAATCCTTTCTGCACGGCTGTAAATCCGGCTGCGTCGACAAAGCTCAATCAGAGCGGAGATGTTGGCTCGGACGCGCTCAGCTTGGTTTCAGGCTCGTCAGAGGGAGTTCAAATGGGCGCAAATAAGAAGATATCACTTAAAATAATGACTCTTAACAATTCAAGACAGAAGGTAAACGACTGTCTCGGAAATCCTGTCGAGATAGGAATTGCGGTTATGTGGAGAGTAACAGATACCGCAAAAGCTGTTTTCAATGTAGACAATTACAAGGAGTACCTTTCTCTCCAGTGTGACAGCGCTCTTCGTAATGTTGTACGCGTTTATCCTTATGATGTCGCTGAAAATGTTGATACCACAGGCGACGGAGAGCCTGATGAGGGCAGCCTTCGCGGCTCATCCGAGGTCGTTACCGAGAGGATAAGAAAAGAGATTCAGAGTAAGGTTGAGGAAGCCGGAATTGAAGTTATAGAGGCTCGTATCACATACCTTGCGTATGCTCCCGAAATCGCGGCTGTTATGCTTCAAAGACAGCAGGCTTCAGCTATCGTCGACGCAAGAAAGATGATAGTTGACGGTGCGGTTGGAATGGTTGAAATGGCACTTGAAAAGCTTTCGGAGAATGAGATTGTAAATCTTGACGAAGAACGTAAGGCGGCGATGGTGTCGAATCTCCTTGTTGTCCTTTGCGGAAACAGAGATGCTCAACCGATAGTGAATTCAGGCTCGCTTTACTGATAAGAAAATTCGGTAAAAACCTGAAAAATTATTTGACGGAAGGTAAAAAGATGGCTGATAACGCAAAAAAACAGGTTCCCCTCAGACTGTCACCGAAGCTCTACGACGCTGTTGCTTCGTGGGCGGAAGATGATTTCAGATCTGTAAACGGTCAGATTGAATATCTTCTCACAGAATGTGTCAAACAAAGAAAGAAAAACGGTGCTCCCGTGCCTCATGAACTTGATGTTCCGCCCGAATTTGATATTGAGTAAACTCTCGGAATATGATAAAATGCATACAGATGAGTTTATCGGTAACTTTGAGGAGGAAAATCAACGTGAAAAAATATCTCAGGATGGCGGGAGCCACCATAGGCGCTCTTGCTTTTGTAGGGCTTGCAGTATTTATTCTTTTACTTTACCTGTTCTTCGGTGTTCTTATGCCTTATTACAATGTACCGAATGACAATAAGGCTGTTTATGCTTATAATCCGGATTCGGGACTTGTTTCCGAAGAAACCTACACTGCTCTTATGGCAAGTGAAAAATCCGAAAAATTCGAGCTTGGTATAAACAAGGACGGTAAGGTTGTATTTGTTCATCCGTACAAGGCGTTCGGAAGGGCAAAGAAGGAGTATAAGGCTGTTTGGCAGCCTATCGACAGACACGCAGATGACGACAAGCTCGGAATTACGGAAAAGGATGTCAATCATCTTTCAAGAACATTCTACATACAGTATATCGACCTGCTTCCGATGTTTGCGGAGAAAAATCCTGACCTCGCAACCGATGCAAAGGTATATGCGGAGATTTTACAGATTTACGCAAACAGTTATAACAAACACAGGTAACAAATGAGGCCTTTTGCCTCAGCGTTTGTGACTTTTATACGGAGGGGGACTTGACAATGACGACGAACGGTATGAAAATTCCTGTCGGCTCGGCTCGGCTCGGCTCGGCTC
>UQZY01000060.1 GCA_900545655.1 uncultured Oscillospiraceae bacterium | reverse complement strand
AACATAAGAATAGTAAAAAACTTGTATTTTTTAAGGAAAACACGTGCGCTTACCGCCTTTTCATTGTCGGCAAACACGACCTTATGTTCATCACCCTTCGAAAGGTGCTTTTTATGAAGCACCTTTGAAACAGCCGCAGTGACAATTACGACCGCAGAAGCCGCTATCCCGCCCCAGAGAATCGTATCCGAGCCGTGTTTTTTTATCACAAGGCCCATAACGGTACACAAGAGTGCGTATGACAGCGATCCTGCCGCCCTGCATACACCGAAGTTTATCCTGTACCCCGTCTCCTCAAGGTAAAACCACACAGCTGAGATAAACGACTGCATGGAAAAGAAAAGTGCGATAAGAACCGAAAAAAGAATCGCAGCCAATATACTGCTTTTCGGCACGGCGATAATAACGGCCATTGAAGCAACGGAAATCGACGCAAGAAAAATTATGACGTCTGACGCACATATTTTTTTGCTTTTATCCGTTATCTCCGCCGCAAGCGGTTGAATAATTATCGCGAGGATATTTCCGACGGCAAATACGAACCCTATAACCGTACTGGAGTAACCTCTGTCAAGAAGAAACGCGGACGCGAAGCTTATGACTATACTGCATATCATCCAGTATGCGGCCTGTATGGAGCCGTAGTTTAAGTTCAGCTTTGTTTTTGTTTTCATACTTAACCCCAAAGCTCCGAAAGTCTCGGAACAATTTGTTTTTTACGTGACATAACCTTCGGAAGAAATACTTCATTTTCAGTCGGCGTTACATTGTACGCCTGAGAAATGGTATCTTCATCTCCGAGGAAAAGCAGGTACGTTCCCTCTTTGAGAACGTCAGTTATCATAAGCAGGATAAAGTCATAGTTTTCAAGTTTTTTCTTGCGAGCCATTTCATTTAAGAATTCCTCCTTGCGTTTAAGGAGAGTTTCTGAGCTCAGCGATGTAATCTGTGCAATACCGAGCTTGTATCCGGCAATATGGAATTCCTTAAAGTCAGAGTACATAAACTCCTCAACAGGTTTGTCGGCAGATGCCTCTGACGAGAACATTACATTGCCGAGGTCCGTGAGAGAAATCTCCGCAAGCTTTGCAAGATACTCAGCAAGGTCAATATCATACCGGGTGCAGGTCGGCGACTTGAACATAACCGTGTCGGAAATTATTGCGGCGGCAAGAAGTCCGGCAATTTTCTTTTCGGGAACAACGCCCTTTTCCCTGTACATGGTTGCTATTATGGTTGCCGTGCTTCCGAGCGGCTCGTTTCTGAAAAATATCGGAGAGGCAGTCTGTATGTCGGCGAGCCTGTGATGGTCGATTATCTCAAGAATTTCCGCTTGCTTAAGACCCGGAACGGACTGAGAAAGCTCATTGTGGTCAACCAGAACGACTTTTTTTCTGTTGGGTCTGATAAGGTGATAACGCCCGATACAGCCTACCACGACATCCTTTTCATCCAGTACCGGATAGGAACGAAAACGGGTGCGGAGAACTACGTCCTTGACGTCATCGATATAATCCGTAAGGTGAAAATGGTATATCTCATCCTTACAGCATATACTCTCTATCGGCTTAGACAAAAGCTCCGAAAGCTCACACGTCGGAAGGGATTCCTTTTCGTTTTCGTATACAAAGTCCATGACATACGAAGCGATATCTCCGGATGTAAGCATTCCGAAAAGATGTCCGTCGGCGTCAACGACCGGGATTGAGCCTCTGCCAGATGACTTGAGCATCTCCCACGCCTTGTTAACGGTAACATTTCTCCCAAGGGTCGGCTTTATGTCAAACTGAAGGTCGTGAACCTGCGTCCTTACATTGGTTATAAGTGTCGGAGGCGCAACATCAAAAAAGTCGAGAACCGCCTGTGTTTCGTCACTTATGTTGCCGAGGCGGGCAGAGATATACTGCCTGTCACCAAGTGCGTTTCTAAGTGCAGAATATGCTATTGCAGATACTATAGAGTCTGTGTCCGGGTTCAGGTGACCCGTAACATAAACAGGATCCATACAATCACCACTGTCTGAAATAAGATTTACCGTAACTTTGCCTCAATCGGGAAATTACATGTGTTTATCTTACAACAAAACCGTTTGTAAATCAATGACATGCAGTGTATACTGTACATATGAAAAACTTATCTGAAATTTTAAGTCTCTTTGAGTATAAGGTTCTTTGGCCGGCAACATTTTCACTTTGCAGAAAAGGCAGTAAACCGGACGGGAAAAGGATACTCTTTGCAGACCCCTATGAAAACGACCTTACCGAAAATATGATTCCGGTTTACGCTGCCCTTTCCGCGAAGGGCGGCTATACGCTCATAAAATGCTTTCCGAAAAGCACGGATAGGATTCCGGATTTTTCGCTGTTGCCGGCTAAAATACGGGCGGCGGCGAAAAAGGTTTATGTACGCATTTTGCGCAGCTTAAGTTATATGAGATTTTTAAGGGAATACGCAAAATGCGGAACGCTTTTCATAACCGAAAGTTATCTCCCCGCATACGCCGTTCGCCGCCCGCACGGCACAAACGTGGTGCAGCTGTGGCATGGCTGCGGCGCATTCAAAAAATGGGGATATTCAACGCTTGATAAAACATTCGGTGCAAACGACCGCAGCGCCGCAGCATTTCCCATGCACAACTGCTATACGCTTGTGCCTGTAACGAGTGCGGAAGTAATTCCGCACTACGCCGACGCTTTTCGGACAGACAGCGGCAGCATACTGCCGCTCGGTGTTCCGAAAACCGACGTGTATTTTGCCGCCGGGTTTTCACCGTCGGCAAAAGCCGCTTTGTTCTCGGCTCATCCCGAGCTCCCTCGAAATAAAAAACTCGTCCTCTATGCTCCCACCTTTCGCGGTAACACCGTAACCTCCGCCCAAAGCGGCCTCGGAATCGATTTTATTTCAATGAAAAATACCCTTAATGATGATTGTATATTGCTTTTGCGGCTGCATCCTTTTGCAAGGAAAGATATTTCAATCCCAAAGGAAGTTAAGGATTTTTGTTTTGATATCTCAGACGTGGAAACATACATCGCCCTGGGCTCGGCGGATTTACTCATAAGCGACTATTCATCGATTATTTTTGATTATTCGCTCCTTGAAAGACCCATCGTATTTTTTGCTTATGACCTTGAAAAATACATAAAGGAACGTGACTTTTATTATCCGTACAATAAATTTGTTCCGGGCCCCGTTGTCAAAACACAAAATGAGCTTGAGTCGGAAATAAAAAAGGAGCTTTCCTCTTTTGACAGCTCAAAGGTAACCGACTTCAGAGAAAAATTCATGTCGGCGTGTGACGGAAAATCAACCGAAAGAATACTTACGCATCTCAAGCTCAACTGATTTTCAGCAAAAAGATGTATATTTTTCTATAGATTCACGTTATAATTAAAGTAACCCGACACATAAGCAATTACCGAAAGGAGTTTTTATTATGGCATATTGCAGAAATTGCGGCGCTGAAATTGACGAGAACGTCAAGTTCTGTCCTGCTTGCGGAAAACCTACGGGAGTAGAGACAAAATCAGCCGAAGACAAATTCAAAGAAATAACCGATACAAAGGATCACACAAATGAGTATACTCCCGAAGATATCGAACAGAATAAAATAATTTCTCTCTTTTCATATCTCGGAATTCTCATTCTTGTACCGGTTTTCGGTGCAAAGGATTCGCCGTATGCTCGTTACCACATAAACCAAGGCCTTGCTCTTTTGATTCTTGAGGTTGCATTTAACTTCGTATTCGGAATCCTTGACTTTGCTTTGGCAAATGTTACATTCTTCGGACCCTTTATTGCAGTACTCTCTTCTGTCGGAAACATCGCTATCCTTGCGCTCATTATCCTCGGCATTTACAATGCCGTAACCGGCAAGGCTAAGGATCTTCCGCTCATAGGAACGTGGACCATCCTTCCGAAAAAAGATTAAACGGTTAAATCCGTATAAAAACTTAAAAAGGACTTTGAACCGTTTCGGCTTCAAAGTCCTTTTCTTATTTAAGTAATCCGAGTATCATATCCGCAACACGCTGCGATGATTTACCGTCTCTTTCATCAAAAAACCTGTTTCGAAACGCTTCAATCTTTTCGCTCTCAAAATCACCTGAGTTTATCGCCTTTATCACACCGTCAAGGGAAAGTTCAAGCTTACCCGGCAAAAAAGACGCATACTCATAGTAAAAGTCTCGCGTGGCGATATACTCTGACAAATCAAATGCATAAAACAGCATCGGAATACCGAGAAGAGACGCCTCAAACACAACCGATGAATAATCCGTTATAAGGATGTCGGTAACAAAAAGCAGGTCATTGAGCTCCGAATCTGCCGAAAAATCAATGATTGAAGCCTTATACTTCTCAGGGATAATTACGGGATTATTTACAAACGGATGCATCTTCACAAGAATTGCATACTCGTCACCTATTGCCTCATAGACAGACTCAAGGTCAAAATTTTCCATAGGGTAGTTACCCGTAAGTCTCCCGTTTCCGCGAAATGTAGGCGCAAAAAGGATAATTTTTTTATCTCGAAGCGACGGATATTTTTCATAAAATTCTTCTTGCTTGCGGCGCTTGATTTCATCACTGAAAAACATGTCCGTTCTCGGAACGCCTGTGGCAATTACATTGGCAATAGGAATACCGAAGCCCTCCGCATAAAAACGTCTTATTTCATCTGAGCTTACTATAGCTCTGTCATACATACGGTGGTTAATGCATGTCTGACGCGGTCCTCCGGGTTTTCCGAGTCTGGAAAAACCGAATGTTTTGAATGCTCCGCAGGCGTGCCATACCTGAACAAGCTTTACCTCATCCTTTTTCGGGACGATGCTTGTAAGCTCATAAAAATCATCAATTATTACAACCGCGGACGTCGCATACAGCTTTGCAAATTTCGCAATGTTTTTCATACTCATCCTGTGCATGGGATGATCATCAAAAAGCATTTGTATCTCAACGTCTTTATTGTCTTTTAATACGTTATAGATGTCTTCGAGATTTCCGTTTAAGTCGCTTCTCCTGTTGGAGATAAACGTAACCCTGTTTTGAACCACAGGCTCTTTTTTATAGCGGTTTGAAAGAAAGATCGCAAGCTTCTCCTTTAAATCTTTTCTCCCTATTTCCTCACGTGTTATCGCCTTGAAGCCGACACGCAAATAATCAACAAAAAATCTCAGCGGAGTTCTGGTTTCGGAGGATACATAGCCGCCCTCTTTCAGACCGAAGTAGGCCATAAAAGCATCTAAAATCAAAAAAGGAACCAATATAAGACCGAACAGACGCACAAACAAATAATAAACGTTGCTTATAAGCCACCTGAGAGCTCGCAAGACAGGATTTTTATGCGGCTTCGAGTACGGAGCCTTTCTCTTTATAAAAAGCCCGTTTTTGTCGTTACAGGACGATAAGGCGCAAAACTGCTCATCAGATCTTATGTCGCCATCGACAGTAAGATTACACTTCTCCGTATAGTCATCTCCGTAAAGAAGACTTATAAAGAACTCAACGGGAGAATCCTTTACAGGAAAAATAAAAAGACTGTTAATATCGTATGTATATTCCGCAACTATAGTGCAGGTCTCAAGATCCACATTTTGAAAATAACTTTGCACAAGAACAGGAAGGAAACGCGTTTTGCCCTCATACTCCGCAATAAGCGTAACCTTCGGCGAATGTACAAGAGGGTTGTACTTACAAGTCACCACCAGACCCATAT
>UQZY01000059.1 GCA_900545655.1 uncultured Oscillospiraceae bacterium | reverse complement strand
TTTCAAGGTACATATGCGCTCGGGCTTTCCAAAGCGCTCGATTAATATACCACGCTCTAACCTAAAATGTCAACACCTAATTTGCAACAAAATTCGATTTCCCAACACGTCTCCGGGTGTTCCTTTTACTCGTCTATATTGTTCATACATAAAAATATGTATCAATAAATACACAAAATCTTGCTTTGTGCAAAATGACGTATTGTTTTTTCGCCATATTTTACGTAAACTTTACATAAAGACGCTATCACAAATTACATACGTATTGTAATATACAACTGAAGATAAAAACGAGTAAAAAATGTGCTTGAAGAAGATGACATGACAAACAATTCAAAAGAGGTCAGACAGTAAACGGCAATCAACGTCGGATAACAAGGAACTGACAAGCGGCAGCCAAAAGTAAAAACCTATTTGGGAGTTGACAATTATGATTTATTGCGTTGAGGACGATCAGGGAATCAGAGACCTTATGATTTACACTCTCGGCGTAGCGGGATTTGAAGCAAAAGGTTTTCCGGAATCGGGCGAATTCTGGGACGCACTCCGGGATACATCGCCGGAGCTTATAATCCTGGATATCATGCTGCCCGGAGAGGACGGTATATCAATCCTTAAAAAGCTCCGCACAAAGAAGTCAACCGAAAACATACCCGTAATCATGGCAACCGCAAAGGGAACTGAATATGACAAAGTAATAGGTCTTGACCTCGGTGCGGATGATTACCTTGCAAAGCCGTTCGGAATGATGGAAATGGTTTCGAGGGTAAAAGCCGTTCTTCGCAGAACAACCGCAAAAACCTCCCCCTCCGTTCTTACAGTCGGCGGCATAAAAATGAACACGGACGAGCATATCGTCTATTCAAATAACGAAAAAGTTCAACTCACACTCAAGGAATATGAGCTTCTCAATATCTTTATGGAAAACGTGGGAATTGTATTTACACGCGAAAAGCTCCTCCAAAAAATCTGGGGTGACGAGTTCATCGGAGAAACACGAACCGTTGACGTACATATCGGCACTCTTCGAACAAAGCTCGGAGAATGCGGAGATTACATCGAAACAGTCCGCGGTGTGGGATACAGAATGGAGGCTCGGAAATGACGAGAAAATTTTTTAAATCCATTTGTCTTGTTACGACGGTTGTCCTTCTCTCCTCTCTGATTCTCTTTTTCGGAGTTCTCTATAACTATTTCACCGACGCACAAGCGGAACAGTTGAAAGAACAGACTCAGCTGGCTGCTCAAGGCGTGGCAAAAGAAGGAAAAGAATATCTGAACAGTTTGGATATTGAAAAATACCGTATAACCTGGATTGACAAGGACGGTACGGTGCTTTTCGACAGTAAGGCAAACACGGACGAGATGGAAAATCATCTTGAGCGTGAAGAAATAAAGGATGCACTCAAAAAAGGTGTCGGACAAAGTTCCAGATACTCAAAGACTCTCATGGAGAAGCAGCTTTATTATGCAGAAAAAATCAGCGACGGCTCAGTTGTCAGACTTTCTGTAAGTCAGTATACATGGTGGAGACTTGCATACGGCATGATGACCCCCATACTTATCTTAATCGTTGTATCTTACGGCCTCTCCCTCTACCTCGCTTATGAGCTGTCAAACAGGATTGTCGAGCCGCTTAACGACTTGGACCTTGACCATCCGGAGGATATCGACACCTACGATGAAATCAAGCCGCTTATCATAAAAATAGAGGCGCAGCAAAGACTTCTTAACAGGCAAAACAAGCAGCTTCTAAGGGACATCTCGGAAAAGGAAAAAGCCGAGCAGATAAGAAAAGAATTCACCGCCAATGTATCCCACGAGTTAAAAACCCCGCTGCAGAGTATCTCGGGCTGTGCCGAGCTCCTCTCAAACGGAATGGTTAAGGATGAAGATGTTCCGCAATTCTCGCAGCAGATATACAGCGAATCAAAGCGTATGATTTCCCTTGTGGATGACATAATTGGTCTTTCAAGGCTTGATGAGGGCGCACGCGATATGACTCGTGAAAAGGTTGACCTTATGGATATTTCATCGGATGTTGTCAACCGCCTTCTTCCCGTAGCGAACAACGCCGGTGTAGAGCTTAGCATAGAGGGCGAAAAATCAGAATTTGTCGGCATTCCGAGTCTTCTCAATGAGATAGTTTATAACCTTTGTGACAATGCAATAAAGTATAATAAAAATGACGGACATGTTTCGGTTTCTGTTACAAGCGATGAAAAAAAAGTTGTCCTCACCGTTTCGGATGACGGTATAGGAATTCCCCTTGAACAGCAGGAACGCATCTTTGAGCGGTTCTACAGAGTTGATAAGAGCCACTCAAAAGAGGTCGGCGGCACCGGTCTCGGGCTTTCAATAGTAAAGCACGCGGTAAGTCTTCACAACGGAAAGATAGAACTCAGAAGCCAACTGGGAACAGGTACAACCATAACGGTTACCTTCCCGAAGGAATCAATTATTGACGACTGATGTTAAAAGCCGACTGATGCTGACAAGCAACCAAAGTAAGCAGCGAAAGTCTCAGATTGCCGCTTTTAAAGGAACGGTCAAAGTCGGTTGAAGTCGGTCGAAGTCAGCAATCAACCGTTTTAAAGAAACGGTCGGTATTATCAACCGGCAAAACAATATTTAAGCAGTCAAATTGTCTTACTGACATTTTGACTGCTTTTATTTTACATAGATTTTACTTAAGTCCCGTAATTGATTTTATAAAAAAATGATATATTTTACAAAGCCGATACAAAACAATTGTATTCATAAGTATCAAAATCTTTGGGGACGGTGCTGAATTTGACAATATTTGATTTTCTGACTTTGATGGGAGGCCTGTGCCTCTTCCTTTTCGGAATGAATGTTATGGGTCAGTCACTTGAGAGAAGAGCAGGAAACAAGCTGAGTATGCTTCTCGAAAAAATGACCACAAAAAAGTTTGCCGGATTTCTTACAGGCCTTTGTATAACGGGAATTATCCAAAGTTCCTCTGCAACAACAGTTATGGTTGTGGGCTTTGTAAACTCCGGACTCATGACCTTAAAGCAGGCTATCAATGTAATAATGGGCGCAAACGTCGGAACAACCGTAACAAGCTGGATTCTTTCACTCGGAGGAATAAGCGGTGACAGCCTGTGGGTAAAGATGCTCAAGCCATCCGCCTTCACTCCGATACTCGCTCTTATCGGTATCATTCTTTATATGTTCTGTAAGGATACAAAGAAAAAGGACACCGGAACAATTCTGTTGGGCTTTGCGACGCTCATGTTCGGAATGGAAACAATGTCAAACGCTGTATCCGGCCTTGCCGAGGTTCCCGAATTCCGAAATCTCTTTCTTCTGTTCAAAAACCCCGTACTCGGAATCTTAGTCGGTGCCGGACTTACCGCAATCATACAGTCAAGCTCGGCATCTGTCGGTATACTACAGGCTCTTGCGGTAACCGGTCAGGTATCCTACGGTGCGGCAATTCCAATCATCATGGGACAAAACATAGGAACATGTATAACCGCCGTTCTTTCGGCTATCGGAGCAAATAAGAACGCAAAAAGAGCAGCCTTTGTTCACCTTTCGTTCAATGTAATAGGTTCCGCAATTCTCATAACCGTATACTGTATCATACGTGCGATTTTTGCGCCCGCAATTCTCGACAAATCCGCAAGCCTCATCGGAATAGCAATATGTCACTCCATGTTCAACATTCTCTGCGTAATGATTCTTATGCCCCTGTCCTCCGTTCTTGAAAAAATGGCTCTTAAAGTCATAAAGGATACCGACGAGCCGGAGGAAAAGGTTGAGCTTGATGAAAGGCTTCTTTCAACTCCTCCCCTTGCCCTTGAGCAATGTAAAAAGCTCATAGAAAAAATGGCAAAAAAATCAGAACGCTCAATGAAAAACGCCCTTAAGGTTATAAACGAATACGACGAAAAGCTTATTGAAAAAATTAAGCATGATGAGGACACAACCGACCACTATGAGGACATAATAGGCACTTACCTCATAAAGCTCAGTTCAAACCAGTTGAATGACGCAGACAGCGAAAGAGCGTCGATGTATCTAAAGGTTATAGGTGACTTTGAACGTATAGCGGACCACAGCGTTAACATAACCGAAACCGCACGTGAGATTCACGAGAAAAAAATAATCCTTGAAGGAGCTGCGAAAAAGGACTTTGACACACTATCGTCAGCACTGGAAGAAATCCTCACCTTATCAACAAATGCATTTATCGAAGAGGACTCCGCTCTCGCTATGAACGTTGAGCCGCTTGAAGAGGTAATTGACGACCTCAAGGAAAAAATGAGAACCAGACAGATTAAGAGAATGCAGACCGGAAACTATACCATCGATCTTGGATACATATGGTCGGATCTTCTCACAAATCTTGAAAGAGCCTCTGACCATTGTTCAAACGTTGCCGGATGTGTAATCGACTCCTCCGAACACAATCTCAACGTACATGAAACGCTCAAGGAAGCAAGAATTGACAATGAAGCTTTCATGGACAAGTACAGAGTATACAAGGAAAAGTACGCCCTTGCATAATCATAACCACTAGTAAACTAGTTGCTAGACAAAGAAAGCCCCTGAAACCGTAAACGGTTCAGGGGCTTAGTCTGTGGTGCCGGTGGCGGGGGTCGAACCCGCACGGTGTTGCCACCAACGGATTTTGAGTCCGTCTCGTCTGCCAATTCCAACACACCGGCGTATAACAAACGACTGGAACATTATACTTTATAGTTTTTCAAAAATCAAGGGCAGAGGATTTAATTCTCTGCCCTCTGTTTTTTTGCGCTTTCTCTTAGCCGAGGAACTTAAATGCTCCGAAGCTATTGAGAAGAATGATAAGAAGAAGAATCGGAGAAACATACTTTGTCATAACGACATATATCTTTTTACGCGGGAACTTTTCTCCGTTGATCTGAACTTCTTCAAGAACCTTATCCGTACCGAGTACATAACCGGCAACAATGCAGGTAAAGATAGCAACGATCGGCATAAGGAAGTTATTTGTAAACCAGTCAAGGATGTCAAGAAGCTGACCGCCTGAAACTGATGCAAACGTTACGCTGAAGAATATCTTGTTGTAGCCAAGACAAACGAGAAGTCCGATAACCATTGCGGCAACAGTTGAGATGATTACTGCAACGTGGCGGCTTTTTCCGAATCTGTCTATGATAACGGAAGCAACTGCCTCCATTATTGAGATACAGCTTGTGAGAGCTGCAAAAATAACAAGCAGGAAGAAGAGTGCGCCTATAACGTTTCCGAATGCTCCCATAGCGGAGAACACCTGCGGAAGTGAAATGAACATAAGTGACGGGCCTGCAGCTGACAAACCGTCTGTTCCGAGGAAGCAGAATACTGTCGGAACCATGATAAGTCCTGCAAGAAGTGCAACGCCTGTGTCACAGAGTTCAATCTGATTAATAGACTTCGGCATGGCCGTATCCTTCTTCATGTATGAGCCGTATGTAATCATAATACCCATAGCAAGTGAAAGAGAATAGAACATCTGACCCATAGCGTCAAGTACAACAGAGAGGAACTTTGTAACAGTCATTCCCTTAAAGTTCGGTATAAGGTAAATCTTAAGACCGTCTATTGCCGTACGTCCGGAATCCGGGTCTTTAAGTGTAAGCGAGTATCCGGCAATGAATATAATTATGATGAAAAGTGCCGGCATAAGAATCTTCGATACACGCTCGATTCCCTTATCAACTCCGAAATAAACAATCACAGCAGTTGTGAGAAGGAATAACATAAACCAGAAAATAGGCTGCCAGGAAACAGCTCCTGTTGTGTCAAGACCGATTGACTGGTAGAAAAATCCACCCTGAGGATCAACAGCGTCAGCACCGTGACCTGTGAGATATGTAAATGCATACTTACATACCCAACCGCCTATTACAGAGTAGTAAGGAAGTATGAGAGCCGGAACAATAACTGCTCCCCAACCTACAAAACTCCACTTTTTACTTATCTCCGTAAAAGCACTTACGGGGCTTTTCTGTGTTTTACGTCCTATGGCAATCTCAGTTGTCATAAGCGCAAAGCCAAATGTGAGAACAAGAATAAGGTATACAACAAGGAAAAGTCCTCCGCCGTCCTTTGCGGCAAGGTATGGGAATCTCCATAAATTTCCGAGTCCGACTGCGGAGCCTGCGGCTGCGAGAACAAATCCGATACTGCTGGTGAATCCACCTCTTTTGTTTTCAGACAAATTTCATCTCTCCTAATCTTAAATAAATTATCGCCTAACTAAAAAATACGACCGAATAATTATACTACTTCTGTGAATAATTTGCAAGAAAATCTGTCAACCTGTCGGTTGCGGTTTTCAAGGTACGTATCTGACTGACATTTTTATCAGTCATTTGCAAACTCAAATCTTTTTGAATTCACAAATCACTGGTAAAAACCAGTTATATGGAACAGCACTTCCCTGCTGACTCAGGTTAACACGTTCTTTCCGCTTTCGCATCACAGGCTTCGCCTTTATCTAGGCCCATTGGAACATGTCCGTTCTATATAAAACACTCTTTGGAGTGGTTTTTGTTTTTTGTAGATCCGGCAGCCACCTGCTCTCCCATACCGTCTCCAGTATAGTACCATCGGCCGCTTAGGTCTTAACCATCGTGTTCGGGATGGGAACGGGTGTGTCCCCTAAGCGCATCGCCACCGGAAATATTTTGTTTTCTTCAAGTTTCCTCGATTTGAAAACTAAACAGTATATAAAACCCCTACTCATTTCCTTAGAAAGGAGGTGATCCAGCCGCACCTTCCGATACGGCTACCTTGTTAC
>UQZY01000058.1 GCA_900545655.1 uncultured Oscillospiraceae bacterium | reverse complement strand
GCTTAGTTGGCCTAAAGCGCCAGTTTGTGGCACTGGAGATCGTGGGTTCGAATCCCATCTTCCACCCCACATCAAAGGGTGGCTGTAAAAGCCACCTTTTTTAAACTCAATATTTATCATATTCGGGGATGTAGCCAAGTGGTAAGGCAACGGACTTTGACTCCGTCATTCGTGCGTTCAAGTCGCGCCATCCCTGCCAGGAAAGAGGAAAATGTGTCCTGCATTTTTCTCTTTTCTTTTTGCAGATACAAATAAGATATGCCTGAAATCAACGGTATATCCGAGTTCTTTTCAATTGATTCTTTAAGTTACAACAAAAATTTTGACCGAAAAATATTTGTTGACAGACAAGCCGCTTGTACGTATAATGAGCATAAACCGATGAGGAAGAGTAAGTAGTTTGAGTTTTGTTTCTCTCAGAGAGCTGCAGGCGGTGTGATTGCGGCAGATAACGGCTTTTATGAATGGACTTCCAAGGGCAATCGGAAATGCTTTATTGCAGAGTATGTGAGACGGAGCGGTACTCCGTGAACAAAACCGACGTATGTCAGTACGGATGAGAGGGTACTCCGAATACGGAGAACCAAGCAGGGTGGCACCGCAGGAGTTTATTCCTGTCCCGGCAGTATATTTACTGTGGGACAGGATTTTTTTATATCTTTCGTCCCCGGAGCAAGACATTTTTTAATCACTGTGTAAAGGAGAAAGAACAATGGCAGAAGTAAATTTCAACACATATCTTAAAAACTATCCTGATAAAGACGGTTTTTTCGGTCAGTACGGAGGAGCATATATCCCGAATGAACTGAAAGCGGCTATGGATGAAGTAACCGAGGCTTACTTCACCATCTGCAAATCGTCAAAGTTCGTGAACGAGCTTCGCAGAATACGCAGAGAATTTCAGGGCAGACCGACACCTATAACACACCTTGAAAGGCTGTCAAATTCTATCGGCAATGTACAGCTTTACGCAAAGCGTGAGGACCTAAACCATACGGGTGCACATAAGCTTAATCACTGTATGGGTGAAGTGCTTCTTGCAAAGTATATGGGTAAGAAAAAGGTCATCGCCGAGACCGGTGCGGGACAGCACGGTGTGGCACTTGCAACTGCGGCTGCGTACTTCGGGCTTGAGTGCGACATATATATGGGTGCAGTTGACATAAAAAAACAGGCTCCGAATGTTGCGCGTATGAAGATACTCGGCGCAAATGTCATAGAGGTAACCGATGGTCTTCAGACGCTTAAGGAGGCCGTTGACGCAGCATTCAAAGCATATTCCGAAACGTATAAGGATTGTATTTATTGTATCGGCTCGGTTGTCGGTCCTCATCCGTTCCCTATGATGGTACGTGACTTCCAGCACATTATAGGAGTGGAGGCAAGAGAGCAGTTTCTCGAGATGACAGGAGAGCTTCCGGACATAATAACGGCATGTGTCGGAGGCGGCTCTAACTCCATAGGACTGTTTTCGGGATTTCTTGCCGACCCTGTCGAGATATACGGTGTTGAGCCGCTTGGCAGAGGAACTGCGCAGGGAGACCACGCTGCAAGCATCACATACGGTACAGAGGGAATTATGCACGGCTTCAACAGTATAATGCTTAAGGACGAAAACGATGAACCGGCACCGGTTTACTCGGTGGCAAGCGGTCTCGACTATCCTTCATCCGGACCGGAGCATGCATTTTTACATGATGTGGGAAGGGTTAAGTATGATACTGTTTCGGATGAAGAGGCCATAGATGCATTTTATGCGCTCTCACGAATGGAGGGAATCATTCCGGCAATAGAGAGCAGCCATGCCGTTGCACATGCAATACGGCTTGCAAAACAGATGAATACCGGGTCAATTCTTATAAACCTTTCCGGTCGCGGTGACAAGGATATGGATTATGTAATTGAAAAATACGGTCTTCGTGAATAATTATTGAAAATAAATAACACACCAGGACTACACTAATACGCAATCCACCTTCTACGTCGGTGTGTCACATAGGCAAGAGGCTAATATGCAGTGATGTGCATATTAGTCTCTTGTTTTTTGAATATTTTTTTAAAATATGCAAATTTACTCTTGAATATACAAAAAGATTGTATTATTATACATGTATCATCTTTTGAAGGAGGAGCAAAAATGAAGCCACGGGTTTTTATTGACGGCAAAGAGGGAACTACGGGTCTGCAGATATCCGACCGTCTTAAAAGCAGAGAGGATATAGAACTTCTTACAATACCTGATGACGAACGTAAAAATCCGAAGGAAAGAAAAAAACTAATCAATACGGCAGACCTTGTTTTTCTTTGTCTTCCGGATGAAGCCGCAAGGGAAGCGGTTATTCTTCTTGATGAGGATAATAATCATACCAAGATAATTGATGCGTCTACGGCGCATAGGACAGATTCGCTTTGGACATACGGATTTTCGGAGCTCTCCTATGAACACAGAGAGAGGATAATCCGCTCACAGCTTGTTGCAAATCCCGGATGTCACGCGACGGGAGTTATCTCCATAGTATATCCGCTTGTTGAACTCGGAATTATTGATAAATCCGTATTGCTTACCGCGTTCTCACTTACCGGCTACTCCGGAGGCGGAAAAAAGATGATTGCAGAGTATGAAAGTGATGAAAAACCGGCGGAGTATTATTCGCCGAGAGCATATGGGCTTTCACAGGAGCATAAGCATCTGCCGGAAATAGTAAGGGTTTGCGGTCTTGAATCCGCACCGGTATTTGTCCCCGTTGTCGATGATTATTACAAGGGCATGGAAACTACGGTTATGCTCCATAAAGAGACGGTGTCGGGCTATACTGCACGGCAAATCTGCGACATACTGTACGAGAAGTATAGAAACAAAGCGCTTATAAGCGTAAATCCCGAGGTTGTGACAAGCGGAATGTTATCCGCAAGCTCATTTTCCGGTAAGGATACACTGGAAATAACCGTATCCGGGAATGACGATAGAATTACTGTAACTTCGAGATTTGACAATCTCGGAAAGGGTGCATCCGGTGCCGCCGTACAAAATATGAATCTTATGCTGGGATTTGACGAAACGGCGGGCTTGAACGTGTAAGTATTTGAATATGGTTTAAAGGGAGTTAGTTTTATGAAGGTTATAGACGGAGGAATATGTGCCGCAAAGGGCTTTAAGGCGAGCGGTATGTACTGCGGAGTAAAAGCGGCGCCGGTTGAGGGCTATGACCCGACGGCACAGCATAAAAACGATATATGTCTCTTTGTAAGCGATGTGCCGTGTGAAGCGGCCGCCGTATACACACAGAATAAAGTGAAGGGCGCGCCTATCATCGTTACAAAAAATAATCTTGAAAAGTCGGGAAATAAAGCGATAGCGGTGATTGCAAATTCAAAAAACGCCAACACTTGTAATGCGGACGGCGTGGAAAAGGCAGACGCGATGTGCCGTCTGGTTGCGGAGGAGCTTTCCGTACCGAAGGAGCAGGTCATAGTTGCCTCAACCGGAGTTATAGGTCAGGTGCTTCCTCTGGAGCCGATAAAAAAGGCGGTTCCGAAGCTGGTTTCAAGTCTTTCTTACAATAAAAATCTCGAGGCTGCGACAGCTATTATGACAACGGATACAACGCCAAAGGAATATGCCGTCGAGTTTGAAATAAACGGAACGATATGTCATATGGGCGGTATGGCAAAGGGTTCGGGGATGATTCATCCGAATATGGCAACAACGCTGAACTTTATAACTACCGATTGCAGTATCTCAGGGGAACTCTTACGTGAGGCTCTCTCAAGGACGGTGAAGGTAACGTATAATTGCCTTTCGATTGACGGGGATACATCGACAAACGACATGGTGTCCCTTATGGCAAACGGTCTCAGTCTTAATGACGAGATAACCTGCCACGGAGAGGCCTTTGATACTTTTTCAGATGCGCTTTACGAGGTCATGGCAAACCTTACGAGAATGCTTGCAAAGGACGGAGAGGGCGCGACAAAGCTTCTTGAGTGCATCGTTTCGGGTGCAAGGGATAAGGATACCGCAATTGTTGTCGCGAAGTCCGTTATCTGCTCGGATTTGTTTAAGACGGCAATGTTCGGCGAAGACGCAAACTGGGGACGTATTTTGTGCGCCATAGGATACGCGCCGGCAGAATTTGATATCTCGAGAGTTGATGTTGCACTCAAGAGTAAATACGGAGAGGTTAAGGTTTGCAGGAACGGCTCGGGAATTGAATTTTCGGAGGAGCTTGCCGCAAAAGTTCTCTCATCTGATGAGATATTTATACTCGTAAACCTGAATGACGGTGAAGAGGATGCCACGGCGTGGGGCTGCGACCTTACCTATGATTATGTAAAGATAAACGGAGATTACAGAACATGAATATGTCATATGAAGACAGGGCTCAGGCTCTTATAGAAGCACTTCCGTATATACAGAAGTATTACGGCAAAACGATTGTTATAAAGTACGGCGGCAATGCAATGGTCTCCGATGAACTCTGCAGTGCCGTTATTTCGGATATCGTACTTCTTTCACTTGTAGGCATAAGGGTTGTTGTTGTGCACGGCGGAGGTCCCGACATAAACGAGATGCTCAGAAAAACCGGCAAGGAGAGTAAGTTCGTAAACGGACTTCGTTATACCGATGAGGAAACCATGGATATCGTTCAGATGGTACTCTGCGGTAAAGTAAACAAGAATCTTGTTTCAAAGATAAATAAAACAGGCGGCAGGGCTGTAGGTATCTGCGGAATCGACGACAATCTTCTGCGTGCCAAAAGACACACCGGTGAAAACGGAGAGGACCTGGGACTTGTCGGAGATATCGTCGAGGTGAATACGGCAGTCATAGAAAATGCGCTCAAAGAGGGAACCATACCGGTTGTTTCGACGGTTGCCGTGGGTATGGATGATAACAATTCATACAACATAAATGCAGATACTGCCGCTGCAAGGATAGCAGTCAGCCTCGGTGCGGAAAAGCTGATTCTTATGACCGACATACGCGGAGTTCTCATGGATCAAAAGGATGACAGCACCCTTATACCGGTTATAAAACTTTCGGAGATAGATGACCTCAAGAGCTCCGGAATTATCTCAGGCGGTATGATACCGAAGATAGACTGCTGTATAGACGCGGTTAAGGGCGGAGTACACAGGACGCATATCCTTGACGGACGTCTGCCGCACGCCATACTTATAGAGGTTCTCTCACATGCGGGAATCGGAACAATGATCTGGTGATTGTATTATGAATTTTAATGAAATAGAGAAGCTTGACTCTGCGTATGTGATGCATACCTATGCCAGAAATCCGGTCGCAATTGACCACGGACACGGCGCAACCGTTTATGACACGGAGGGCAGGTCTTATGTGGATTTCACGAGCGGGATTGGTGTTATGTCTCTCGGCTACGGAAACAAAGACGTAGCGAAGGCGGTATACGAACAGGCGTTGAAGCTTACGCATATGTCGAATCTCTACTATACCGAACCGTGCGTGAGACTTGCCGAGCAGCTCTGTAAACGCGCCGGGATGAAATACGTGTTCTTCGGTAATTCCGGAGCCGAGGCAAATGAGGGTATGATAAAGACCGCAAGGAAATACAGCTTTGACAGGTACGGAAAGGGAAGAAGTACCGTGATTACGCTTAAGCAGTCCTTTCACGGAAGAACCATTACAACCCTGAAGGCAACGGGACAGGAGCATTTTCACGACTTCTTTTATCCTTTTACGGAGGGCTTTGAATACGCGACTCCCGGGGATATCGGCGAGATAAAAGGTCTTATAAAAAACGGCGATGTATGTGCCGTTATGATTGAGCTGATTCAGGGAGAGGGCGGTGTCTTTGTTCTTCCGCAGGATTATGTAAGGGAGCTTCGTAAGCTCTGTGATGAAAATGACATACTTCTTCTTATCGATGAGGTGCAAACGGGCATAGGACGTACAGGTGCGCTGTTTGCTTATCAGAAGTACGGAATCAAGCCGGATATTTGCTCGTTTGCAAAGGGGATTGCCGCCGGACTGCCCATGGGCGGTTTTCTGGTGAACGACAAATGCGCAGATGTAATGGGATACGGAGACCATGGGTCAACCTTCGGCGGCAATCCCTTATCGTCCGTCGCCGCACTTTGCGTGCTCTCGGCGCTTAATGACGAATTTCTGAATCAGGTTTCGGAAAAGGGGCAGTACATTCGTGAAAAAATAAGCTCGTTTAATTCTGCCTGCGTTAAGGACGTACGCGGCGACGGACTTATGGCAGGCATTGAGCTCTGCGGAGCATCCAATGCCTGCGTCGCAAAGGAAGCCCGTGAAAACGGCCTCCTTTGCCTTACAGCAGGAGCGAACGTAGTCCGCCTCCTGCCTCCGCTTGTCATTTCGTATGACGAAATTGACAAAGGATTAAAAATATTGAAAAAGGTTTTTGAAATTTTGATGAATAAGACTTAGACGGATTTGTCAAAAAAATTTACATTGCTTGTTAAATTTGCCAATTGAAAAAAACTTCCTTTTTTTGTTAAAATTTATTTGTACAAATATGTGATGTACAAATATTTAAACACTAAGACATAGGAGGAAAATTTTATGAGCAAAAAAATTATAAGCATTGTTCTCACTCTTTGCCTTGTGCTTACGGCATTTTTTATTTTGCCGATGACAGTAGGTGCGAATGATCCGAAGATTCAAATCATCGGATATGACGGGAACCGTATAACTTTAAAACCCGTCGACGGCATAAGTTTCGGCATGCTTAAAGGGACTGAGGACCGACTGGCAAATACCTCCCCGAGCAGTATTACAAACTGGACAACCGAAAATGTGCTTTCCGATTTCGAGGCCGGAGAGACATATGTGATTTTTGCCGGAGCAGGAGATCCTATTGATATTGTAGAATTGAAAGAAATTACAATCGGCAAAATAATTGATACGACAGATAAAAAAATAATTACTTAGAAGCATTTATCTCAGATGCGGATTTATATGCTCTTACGGAAAAAGGGGATAATGACATACTGCTCGGCGGTATGAACCTCTTGTTTAACTTGAATTCTCATTCCGACATAAGGAAGGAACATGCCGATATCCTTATGGAAAAGGCACAGAAAAGCGGACTTGACTTTGGAGAAGCTTTTGAGCTTGAGTTTTCAAGAGAATGGGAAACCGATGACTATGACAAAGTGGATTACAGAGCCCTTCGCGAGCTGAACGAGGAAATTGAAGTTTCGATAAAGCTTCCAGAAAAGCTCAGGAATACCGATGAAAAAATTAACCGTGAGTTCAGCATTATTCTTATGCATCGGTTTGACGGCGAAAACGAGGCGAGACCAGTGGTCGTTCCGGCAAAGTATGATCCTGCTACGGGACTTCTCAGGTTCAAGACAAAGCTTTTCTCAACATATTCCATTACTTATAAGGATACGGCAGCTTCCCAAAACTTAAATAACGGCGGAAGCTCATCAAAGAAAAATGATACGCTCCTGAATGAAAAAATCGCTAAAACAGCGGACGGAAATGCCATCTTCGGTACAACTCTCTCTGTTCTTGTGACAGGCGCGGCGGCAGCCTATGCTTTTAAAAAGAAAAGAGAAAA
>UQZY01000057.1 GCA_900545655.1 uncultured Oscillospiraceae bacterium | reverse complement strand
TTTCGCTCAAGGACTCGTGGCTCGGTACATCTGTCCGATATTTAATTGTTCGCTCGATTATTTTACTCTTACTAATCTGTACTTTACATTGCCCCTGCGCAGAGAAAGGTCAACTTCTACTACTCTGTGGCAGTTTGGGCATTTCAGTTCAATTACTCCAGTGGTCATAGTAACCTTATCAAAGATACGCCAACCGCAGTGCTTGCACCTTACGATTATCTTTTGCTCTAAGTTATTCATACGCTACATCCCTCCGGGTAAATATTGATAATGTCAAAAGGATTATCGAGGTATTCCTTTTTGAGCAATCCAAGTTGTTTCATTCTGATTGCCAATGCTTTTTTGGAACAACCTAAAAAATCGGCAAGTGCTTCAAATCTCTTATATACTTCCGGCGAGTAAATCTTATTCAGACATTCGATTTTATCTCCAAGATTGAAAAGAAACATTCCTTGCTTGATAAGGTTTTCCGGTAATAAAATAGCTGCTCCAAGTGTATTTGCCTGCCATTCTTCCCAATCAGGTATAGGCTTGTTTCTTTCGGAGTTTGCCTTGTAGTAATGTACTCCTGAAGATTTCTGCGTTACCCCGTAATCGTTCGGAAAGAGCGTTTTGAAAATTTGATGACTACCCTCGTGCATAAGGGTGAAGTTTTTTCTTCCTCTCAGCTTGTTATCAAAAGCCAAGTCTTTTTCTACAAGGACAGTCTTACCGTCTAAAAAGAAAAAAGCCTCATTATCGTCATCTTCAAGAACTTGTACTCCAAGCTCTGTAAAGGAAGTCATTCCGAGAATACTGCCGTCGTAAGATAAATGTTGATACTCGACCGTAAGTCCGAGAACCTTTTCTAACAGTAGTTCCGGGTCAATCCTATATATTTTTGTATTACGGACATCGGGAAGTTCCATATACGCTTTAACATATTTGGCAGCTATGGCTTCGATGTCAAATCTCGATAAGTGCTTCAAATCACAAAACCTCCTATCATCAGGTTTTTGCTTCAACAAACCACTTCCCGTTTTCTTCATCAAACAGAAATGTGGGCTTGCCGCAAATCTGCACCGTGTAGCGAATACCGGTTCCGCCTACCTTGGTAGAAGCGGCTCTGCATTTTTGGATAACACGGTCTATTTCATATTTTTCACCATTTTCAAACTTGATGAAACAAGGACGAGCCGTTCCATCAGGTCTGTGTGTAACATTTACTTCAACATATACTTTTCGTCTTTCGGATTCCATTTTTATACCTCATAATTTCTCAAAGTCAAAACTAATCTTCCAAAATGCCGGTATCCTGTAATACTCTTGTCCGAAACCTTGTACTTAGGTCGTTCATCTCCGGCAGTATTGATGTAACAGGAAAGGCTTCCTTTCTTAAAACGCTTTTTTCTGTCAAAGAAAAGAAACATCCCCTCATATATCCCGTAATCGGTAAAATGGTTTCCGCCGTCCGCACGAAAGATAACAATATCTTCACTGCACCCCTGCATAAAACAAGCGGGCATTCTTACATAAGCCATAACCTCTTTTTCATCAATCACATTAAGACCTCCTTAACCCACCATACCTGTCGGCATAGTGATTTCGGCTTTTTCCGGTGGTAGCCGCAAGTTCTGACACAGAACTCCATTCCTTATGCTGTCCTTTCCGAAACGCCTTCTGATTTCTTCAACACACTTTTCCATTCGCTCTAATTTGTCCTGCTTTGCGGCATCCATAAACATATCTATTTGACGGGGCGTGTCCTGTGGAATTAGATTTATGGCTTGTACCGTTACAGAACGGATAGGGTGAAGCCACCCATATCTCTTTTCAAAGAGTTGAAAAGCAGTCTTTGCAATAACCATCGGAGACTGTGTAGGAAGTGCTATCTTCGTTTGCCATTGCCTTGTATCAAGTGTATTGTCTCTAATATGAATTGCGACACCTTCCGCACTCAATCCGTGAACACGGAGTTTGTGTCCGATGTCTTGGGTCAATTCGAGAAACACGGGCCACACCTGCTCCGGTTTCTCTAAGTCTGCTACCGTAGTTATACCGTGTCCTACACTTTTAATCGGAGAAACAAAGTCTTTCTTTGCAACAAGGGAAAGGTCATTGCCGTTGGCATAATTCCATAAAGCCACTCCGTTTTTTCCTAACCTTCGGCGTAAGAACTCAGGGTCGGTATTTGCCAAATCCCCGATAGTTCGGATATAGTAGCTGTCAAGCACACGCTGCGTCGCCCGTCCTACACCAAGCAAATCAGCGGCAGGAAGTTTCCAAATTTGTTCTCTGAATGTATCCTTTGCTATTACGGTAACTGCGTCCGGCTTTTTCATATCCGAACCGAGCTTCGCAAATATCTTATTAAAGGAAACACCAACGGAAATCGTTAATCCGAGTTCAAACTTCATTGTCTCACGAATTTCATTTGCCACCTTTTCCGGCGAGCCGAAAATCTTCTCTGTCCCACTAATATCCAACCAACACTCATCCATACCATACGGTTCAACTTGGTCTGTATATCGCTCATATACGCTTCTTGCGAGCTTTGAGTATTTTATGTACTCCTCATAATGTGGCGGTACTACTACCAAATCTTTGCACTTCTGTTTGGCTTGCCATACTGCATCGCCCGTTTTGACATCAAATGCTTTTGCCTTGTAATTCTTCGCAAGCACAATACCGTGTCGTTCTTCGACCGAACCGCAAACAGCAATAGGATACTTCTTTAATGTGGGGTCGAGCATACATTCAACGCTGGCATAAAAATTATTCATATCGCAATGAAGTATGTTTCGCATTATTTCAGAACCCCCTTGACTTTTTAGGAAGTT
The DNA here is from genome assembly GCA_900545655.1 of uncultured Oscillospiraceae bacterium. Taxonomy (GTDB): domain Bacteria; phylum Bacillota; class Clostridia; order Oscillospirales; family Acutalibacteraceae; genus UBA1227. The sequence continues at coordinate 5,174 of UQZY01000057.1, read as the reverse complement.
TAATGTAAACTATATGTAGTTAAACTTCCTGTTTCTTATTATACGCAGTTCAAGTACAAATGTCAAGGGGTAACAAGAAGTTAAACTACAAATTCTTAATTAAGGAGTGAACACAAAGATGACATTCGGTGAAAAAGTCAAAGCCGGAAGAACTAAACTCGGTCTTACTCAGGAAGAGTTGGCTAATAAAATAGGCGTTACCGTTCGTGTAATCTGTTCTTATGAAAAAGATAAATCTCGTCCGAGAGGAATGGAAAGATATAAAGCATTGGCAGAAGCCCTCGGCGAAAATGTAAACTATCTGCTTTCGGAAGATGACGCATTTATCGCTGAGGTTGAAGATAAATATGGACGCAGAGGGGCAAAGCAAGCTCAGGAATTACTCGCAGAAGTAACCGGTCTGTTTGCCGGCGGCGAATTGGCAGACGAAGATATGCGTGAGATGGTTGACGCTATTCAGGAAGCATATCTTATTGCCAAAAAGAACAATAAAAAATACACCCCGAAGAAATATCGCAAAGACGAGCAATCCTCGAAGTGAAACTAAGTCCGCTTTATGGGACAGTATTAAGTTTATACTTTATTATAGGGTAAATATCAGGTACAATTATCCTACAAGGAGGTGAGCCGAATTGGGATATTACACTACGGCTGAGATTGTAAAAATCGTAAACAGGCTCATTGACCGCTGTGGCACTCGCAACCCTTACCGGGTGGCAAAAGAGCTTGGCATAAATATCATCTATCGGAACTTCGACAAACAGCGTGGAGCATATAAGGTCATATTAAAGAACCGCTTTATCTTTCTCAAAAACGGTATGCACCCTGTCGTGGAACAGATAGTACTGTGGCACGAAATCGGTCACGATATTCTTCATAGACAAGAAGCTGTTGCGGCAGGTGGTTTCAAAGAATTTAATATATTCGATATGCGAGAAAACCGTATGGAGTATGAAGCAAATATCTTTGCTTCTCAGGCTTCGCTGCCTGATGACACCATTTTGGAGTACATTGAAAACGGCTACGACATTCAGCAAATTGCACGAGCAATGAGTTCTGACATCAACCTGATTGCTTTGAAAGTAGATACGCTCATAGCGCAAGGCTACCAACTTCGGAAGCAAGACCACCGAAACGACTTTCTTAAATACAATCATAAAATATAAGACCGTCAAGTCTCGAATGAGATCTGACGGTCTTTACTATTTCTCTATTATTAAAGTGTTTCTATTTCTGTTGCGAAGTATATGACGCAAACAGCATATTTCCACTTGACGGATTCTATTATATGTAACTCCCATATCCTCGGCAACTTCTTTTTTACTCTTAGGCTTCCCCGAATATAGACCCCAAAGTTGCGCTACGATTTCTCTCTGATGCTCATTCATATTGTTATCTTCAAATGCAAACAAAAAACTGTTGCTGTCAAAATCGGGATTTAATTTATATTCAAAGGTACTTCTGGTATCGCAATACCAAGCTATTCGTTCTTTTACCTTATCTAAATAGAGTGTATCAGAAGCAACCTCATCTGACCGGTAAAGACGATTTCTTCGTCTTAACTCATACCAACCTTGGCGGACAAATTCTTCTCCGACAACACCGGAACTCATTCCACCGGCAGCAAATCGTTCAATATAGACAAGGTGGTTGCTATAAATCCTCATACCAAACTCTTGGACAATACTCTTATATTTTTCATAGAAGAACTGTTCGTCCATAGGTAGTTTGTCATAGGAGAATTTGCGTGCTGCATATGCCCACCATAATGGCGCACCTCGGCTACCCCAATTCTTTGGAGGGGAAAGAAACAACTCATAACCATAATGCTGTCCTTTTTCCCGAAAGCGTAAAAAAGGCATTGTCTTGTCTAAATCGCCAAAAAGATGAGGAACTTTTTTAATCTGTTCAGCCATAAACAAATAATGATTATCCCCACAACCAAGCGCCGCTTTTTCAAAGCCAATAATATCCCAATCAGAAAACAACTCTTTTCCTGCTTTGTCGAAGCACTCATACGCTGCCTGATGATGTAGAATGTCGTTATAGGTCAATTTATCATATGGTATAGGCATAATAAATTCTCTCAATTCATCTCGTTTTTTATTACTCGTGCAGGAATACCTTAATATAAATCTTGACCCACGAGCCTTTCTTTTCCTTTGAGGTAATCTTACCGAAAAGGAGCTTTCCGGCGTCCATCAGGCGAGCAAATATAACATTATCCTGCTTTGGTACATAACCGATTTTCACGCCGTCAACAGTCTTAATGACAATCGCTTGCTTATCATACCGGTTATCGGGTTCTCTGAAAAATTCAAGTCTGTCATCGTTATTCAGATGTGGCTCTAATTCTTCGATACCTTCAATATGGGTTGTTCCGGCTACATAGGTATCAAAAAGGAATATGTCTTTTTCAAAAGGTTTTGGTATGGAAATCTCTCCGTTTTTACCGTGAAGTAACCCTACAAGTCCGCTTCCGCCGGATTTAACCAAATCGCTCATAATCTCACCTCAACATTTCTTCGATTTTCGCCTTATAAATAGAGATAAGCTCATTATACTGTTCAAGAATACCCTCAAGTTCTTGCTTCTTCTGCTCGGTTTTCGCTGTATCCTCAAGAATATCTTTCATCGTGTACGGATACTCTGATTTGATATTTTCAATACTATCTCTTATAGATTTAAGTAATCCCTGTAAACGCTCTCGTTCTTCGACAAGCTGTGTCATAGCGTCCTTATGCTGTTCAGGCAGCGGATTGTTTCCGACCATTTCTCCGATAATTCTCAATGTTCCCAAATCGCCGCTTTTATAGGCTGATACTGCATTATCAAATAATTGAACCTGTGCTTCTGAAACATCGGGGTTAATATCAGGGTGTAATGCCTTTACTATTTTACGATAGAGCTTTTTAAGTTCCTTGTTATCTTCATCAGACAGGACTTCCGCCTTGCTTCGTTTAAGAGCGTCATTCATCTTATCAATCTGCTCGTCGAGCTGTTTTTGATACTCGGCAAATTCATTGTCGAGCGTTTCCTCAATGGCGGAAATAATTACCTTTTCCTGTCTGTTTTTCTTTGCCTGAATCAATTCAATTTTTCTTTTTAGTCGCAGAGCGGCACATTGAGCTTCATATGCCTTATACTCAATGCTGCCGAGTTTCAGCATATATTCTGTCTCAATATTCTTACAGATAACGAATTGAAGCTCGTCACGCTCCAGCAAAAGCATTGACAGCTCTGTACGCATTTTTTCTACTTCGCTTTTCAGCTTTTCAAAGTCAGGAAATACAATAACATTACCCGATGAAGATACTTCTGCGGTCGTCTTGGCGTTTTCTTCTTCATCGTCCTTAAACATCACATACTCTGCGGCACGACCAGCGAGTCTTTTCCTGATTTCATTTTCGTCCATTCAATCGTACCTCACTCAGAAAATTTAGTTTGTCCTTTGTAGGAGAGTTACCGTTTTGCATTTAGGCTCTGCAACTCATAATTATATGAAAGAGCTTCTTCAACAGCATCCATAATATCCGTTGAAAACTCTTTCTTTTTGATGTTCATTGCAGCAAGCATTTTTTTATTTTTCCGGAAAGTCTTAAATAAGAGTTTCTTGTCTTTATCATCCAATCCGATTTTATAAAGAAGATTACAAAGTGAAATAATCAATGGCTTATAGTCATTGCACATTGTTTTTTCCGCTTTTCTATCTGCCCAAGCCATATACTTATCAAATTCGCACTCGTCAAATTTAGGCGACAACCCCATTATTGGATTTACAAGAAGCTGCGTTGACGAAAGCATAAGATTCACATAGGAACCAAGTTCGTACTGCTGTGCTTCCGTCATTGCCGTATAATCTTTTCCAAAATTTTCGGCATTGAGAATTGCTTCTCTAAGCATATTGGTTTCCGTTTCAATCCTTGCAATACGCTCATTCAGTTCAACAATAGCAAGTTTGTAGGATTTTACATCACGCTCGCTGATAAGTGTAAATACATTTTCAATTCTCTTTTTATCACTCGCAGATTTCCAAAACATTAAACCGCTCGCAATGAGTGCAACTCCAGCGATTGCCCATCCGACCGGTCCCGCAAGTGCAAGGAATGCGTTACCGGCAGCCATACCACCGCCGCCTGCTGCAAGTGCTCCACCACCAAGCCAAGCTAATGCGGCGTTAGTTGCGGCTGCTCCACTCAACGCTGAAATGGCAGTCCCCGTAGAAGCCACACCGAATGTAGTTGCTATTCCCATTGCAGCCGTAGGGCCAAGTGCAACGACGGCTACTCCGGCTCCCACGCCTGCTGCACCTGCACCGGCATTTTTAACTGCTGCGGCTTTGTAATCGCTTTCTATCTTTTCAGCTTGTTGTTTCCAATTCAGTCGAATTTCTTTTAATCTTTCGCACTCTATTCTTTTGTCGCTTGGGATATTACGAATTTCATCAAACAGTTCTTGAATGGAATTTAGCTCTGCACACAAATTGCTTGAGTGTTTACCAAGTTCCTCGATTATTTGATTTGTTTCATTTATTGCTGTCTGAGCTTCAGCCTGTGCGATTTTAAGTTTTGACTTTTTCTTACATTTCATTATAAAGAGCCTCCTTGGAAATAGGCGTCTATTTCTGCTTTTGATTTTATGGCTTCATCTTCAGGCACATTGCGCTTCATTGCGAGTAGAACTGTTTTTTCAAACGACTCTTTATATAGCCCACTTTCTTTCAAGTCTGCAACAAAAGATAAAAGTTCCTTGTCATCGTATGCCTCCGAAAGCGTCATTAAGCCATTTATGTAATCATCAACGATAACTTTTTCTCTTTTTATGAATGAACCATCAGAGGAAACTTGTTTTGCTTGCACTCCTCGCTTAATTTCTCCATAAAGAGATATTGTAAAGCGCCCAACGCCTACAATATTTAATCTCATAAAGAACTCAACAACATTAAAATTACCGCCACCGGTCGAGATTGCCCGAATTGAAGCATCTCCAATATCTATTAAGCAGAATGTACCGTGAGCAACGGTCAACATTCTTTTTACCGTTGCATTTGAAAAAGGTTCGCAATTTTTCCATAACAACTTACCGCTTCTTATTTCTTTTGGCGTCGAGGTGTAATATTTTATCAGGCGTCGAATCGAATAAAACAACCTGACGACCATTTCGTTGATAAATAC
>UQZY01000056.1 GCA_900545655.1 uncultured Oscillospiraceae bacterium | reverse complement strand
CTTTGCCAGAAAAATAAAAATACAAAAGATAAAAATAAGACAAATCGCCAAAGGCTCTGCAAGAAAAAGCGCTTGGCGGTTTGTCTTTCTTTTGTGCGGCATAAGGAAGCAATAGAAAATTTGCCTATACACGACGTCCATAATAATTTGGACTATTTTTATTTATTATACTTGCTAAAGGGTATGCCTTTTCTGTATAATTAGCGTGTATGATTTTGACTTGCCTTTAGTTCAACTCGGCAGTCAGTCATTTTCAAACAAAATATATGGAGGGAAAATATGATCGGACTTGGAAAATGGAGCCTCGATGTTCAGTTGCCTTTTGTAAAGGTTCAGCCTGTTTTGACAATTTCAGATAATTCCGGGGAGTATGGTTTTACGATTGATTCAAACGGTTTCGGGCTTACTCCGGCTATAAACCTTGTATCTGTATCCGAGAGTGAAAATTCACTTGTCGTGAAGCATCAGATACCTGTGGTTACGACGGGAGACCTTGAGGCAAAGCTTACCTTTGAAGGCAGCTATCTACGCGGAGAAATGGAACTGCCTATGGTGGGAAAGATAACGTTTAAGGGAGTAAAGGTGGGCTGATAAGTGGGAAATATTCGGACCGAAAATTCACTCTCTGATTTCAAAAATTTTTTGAATGACAATTATCCCAGACTTCAGAGTAAAATAGCTTCCTTTAATCAGGAGAGCATAGAAAGCTCGCCGTCAAATTTCGTAAAGGCAATGGGTTACTTTACCCATGTCAATTCGGGCGGAAAGATGCTTAGAGGTGTTCTCGCTAACATGGGATATTACATATGCGGCGGTGAGGATATCGAATACTCAGATGAGCTGGCACTTTCTCTTGAGGTGTTTCAGTCGTCTATCCTTATCCATGATGACCTGCTTGACCACGGAAATACCAGACGCGGAAAAGAGACGGTTCATGTAAAGATTTTCAACGAGTTCAACATAAGCAATGCAAAGGTTCTCGAGGAGAGTCCCGACATAATGAAGGACCTCACAAACGGTGTTTCGGTTGCACTCGGATACGTCGGACTTTATATGGCATATGAAAAGCTCCTTAAGGCGTATATCGGGAACCCCAACCTTGTGCGGCTTCTCCACGAGTATAACGACATGGTTATAAAAACGGTCGAGGGCGGAATAATGGATGTTATAGTTCCTTTTCAGGAGCGCTATAAGGATCAGATTCCCGTAAAAAGCCCGTCAGAGGTTGACCCGTATGACGTTATAGAGCAGCTTGCTCTTTTAAAGACCGCTTACTATACAACTATGGGTCCCATCGTGCTTGGAATGATTTTAAAAGGTGCGTCTGTTGACCAGACTCTTAAAATCTCCGAGATAATGCTTGACGCGGGACTTGCATTCCAGATTCAGGACGACATTCTCGGCATCTATGCGGATTGGAAGGATCTCGGAAAAGATGTCGGAGCGGATGTTATCGAGTTCAAGCAGACATTCCTTTATGTGTATGTTAAGAAAAATTGTCCGGAGGCACTTGAAGAGCTTTCAAGGTACTACGGCAATGCAAATATCACCGACAAGGATGTTATCCGTGTACAGGAAATTTTTGATGAGACCGGAGCACATAAATTTGCTGAGGATAAGATGAATTTCCACTATAACCGAGCAAAAGAAAATCTTGAAAAGATTGATTTTTTAAGCGATGAGGGCAAGTCTCTCATTCTCGGCTTCATTCTTTATCTTGAACAGAGAAAAAAGTAGACCTGTGTAAATCAGCTTCATACCGCTTGCAAAAAGTACTGACCATTGGGCTGAGCGTTCATAAGGCAGTTTTGCTTCAGAATAACATCTTTTTGTATAATAATTCATTAAACCCCGCAGATATGCGTTAGCATTATCTGTGGGGTTTGCATTTTCCTGTATCAAAAATATATTGTTTTGAAGTGCGTTGCAGTTTTATCAGTACATCTCTTCCTTGTCGCTGTTAAAGAGCGTGTCAAAGTCCATTTGGAGGAACTTTATTTCATTTTTTGTTTCCTCAGGTCCGTCTGAAAGCTCATATACCTCGTTTGCTATGAGTTCAACAAGACGCGGATACTGAGAAAGTATTTTATGAAAACGTTTCTTGTTTCTGCTGTGCCTAAGTGTAGAGATATACTCGCGAAGCTCGGCAGAATATTCGGATACTTTTTCCTTGTTGAACGGAATGTCCGGTGTGCGGTCTCCGAGCGACGCGTAGAGCCTCTTGATTTTTCCCTGGATACCGCGTATATAGTTTGCGGTTATGAGTGTATTCACAACGTCATATACAAAGAGGAAAAGCGCCGCAATGGCGATATATTCTATCTCCCTTTCCTCAAAGATATCGAAGATATGAGTTTTGATAAACGGATGAACATACAGCATGAATACTACGGAGAGAATCGTCCACATGACGGAGTGCTTTAAGCATATCCTTCCGTTTATGTTTAGGAATTCATTTTTGTAGTCCCACCATCTTGCATTGAAAAGCTTTTCCATGATGAAGCTTGTCATGTACTCCACAAAGTCACAGGCAATAACACCGACAAGCGCAAGAACGATGGGCTTGTTCGTGAGTGGAGATAGCGTTATAAGCATCGTTATGGCGGTGAAGCCGTAAATGGGACATATGGGACCGCCGAAGAAGCCGCGGTTTGTGGGGGAAAACTTTTTGTTCCTCTTTGTGTTTACAAGGGTACAGTATATAACCTCAAGCACCCACCCGGCTGCCGAGTAGAACAAAAAGTATAGAAAATATAGAGAAATCGTGTAAAGCATCAATAGTCTCTCCTGTAATTCTCCGGTTGGAATTCGAACTTTCTCATATTTTCTTTGGTAGCGCAATACTTGTCTACGAGCGTTACTACCCATGCTTCTCTGTAGCGTGGCGGTGTAGGTGTAAGAGGCCACATATGCCTGCTGATGATATCTTCTTCAACATTTGAAAGCGTTGTGATCTCCTTTGCGTTTTTCAGCGCAAAGCCGGGATGCCTGTAGCCGTGAAGTCTGTGAGAGGGGTCGGGCTTGTGCCAGTCGTAGTATACGAGGTCGTGAAGAAGTCCGGCTCTTGCGGCGGCTCTGAAGTTCCAGTCGAGTATTTTGCAAAGCTTATAGGCGATGTATGACACACACAAGGTATGCTCAAAGGTCGTTATGTCGCTGTGCTGGATATTCTTTTTCATATACTGGACCTCTTTAAGGTCAAGCAGGTCGTCAACAAGGGCTAAGTAATCGGCATCAATCTCCCTGTCAAGGTTGAAATCGTGCTCATAGTACTTACGTAAAAGGCGAAGTGCAATTATGAGCTTTATTATTCTTTTTTTATCCATTTTCGCACCTGCCTTCTTCTTTGTTTTTTTTGCAACGCATATGATTATAATACATTGAATGCAATAAATATACTAAAAATTTACAAAATTTTTATTACACATGTAAATAATTCTTGAAGCACTGCTATATTCGGAGTATAATTAATTCAAATTGTCTAAAGCGCGTAGCGCTGTTTCGGAGGTATATTTATGCTTGGCAGATATGTCAGAGTAAAGGTAACAACTCCGATTTTTTCTAAAGATGATAATGGAATAGTCTATGGTCTAAACTTCGGGGAAATTGATTTTGTTACCTCAAATGCCCGCATGAAGCTCAAAGCGTTTGTACTTGGGATTAATCATCCCGTAAAAACATTTGATGGGCGAATTATTGCTTCGTTTGAAAAGGGTGGAGAAACGTATTATGTCGTTGCTCCAAAGAGTAAAAAATACATCATACATGAGATAAAGGATGCGTTGCGGTTCTTCGGAGCCGAGAACATACAGTGTCTCTACGAGCATTCGTGCGGTGCTATAGTTTTCAGAAAAATAAACGGTGAGTACCGTTATCTCATAATAAAAAATCACAGAAGCGTTCATTGGAGCTTTCCGAAGGGTCATGTTGAGCGTGGCGAGTCCGATGAGGATACGGCAAGGAGAGAGGTCCTTGAGGAGGCCGGAATAAGGATAAAGATAATTCCGGGCTTCAAATGCTCTTCAGAGTATATGATTCAAAACAAGGTCGAAAAGACCGTGAATATCTTTGTTGCCACAACTGACGACACAAATACCGTTATCCAGGAATCGGAGATAGAGGATTACGCATGGTTGTCGTACAGAGACAGTCTTAAAAGGCTACGCTTTGACAACGATAAAAAGATTTTGACAGACGCACGCAGCTTTCTCATTTCAAAGGGTATCATTGAATAAAGGAGATATTTCAAAATGACAGAAACTCTTGCACAGTCACTGGTTAACTTTTTTAACGGTGCATTTTCAGACGGCTTCGCATACAAAAAAGAGCTCATTATTTTTCTGATTTCCATGCTGCCGATTCTTGAACTGCGCGGAGGACTTATAGCGGCAAGCCTTTTGCACGTAAAGCTTATTCCGGCAATGATTATATGCTATATCGGCAACATACTTCCCATTCCCTTTATACTTCTTTTCATAAAGAAGATATTTGCGTGGATGAAGAATCACGGAATTCTTGTGAAATTCGTTGAAAAGCTTGAAAAGCGCGGACTTGAAAAGGGTGAAAAGGTAAAGGAGAGCCGGTGGGAAAAATTCGGACTGCTGGCATTTGTGGCGATACCTCTTCCCGGAACGGGAGGATGGACGGGAGCGCTCGTTGCAAGCCTTCTTAACATGAAGATAAAGGACTCCTTCCCGGTTATAGCTATAGGTGTGGCTATTGCGGGAATTATAGTTGCGGCTATTTCATACGGACTTTTCGGTGTTCTCGGTATTGTCTGATTGAAGGATGCTTCTAAAAGCTTTTGGCATAACAATTTTTGAATTCTATTTTGACGGCTCCGGTAACTTTGACAAGGTTTAACGGAGCCTTTTTCAGGTGATTTTATGGCTATAATAGGAATTGACCTCGGAACAACAAACAGTCTTGCTTGTGTGTTCAAAGACGGAAAAAGCGAACTCATACCGAATGCACACGGGGATTTTTTAACTCCGTCCTGTGTCGGCTTTGACGATGACGGTGAAAAGATAGTTGTCGGTAAAATCGCAAAGGACAGACTTATCTCTCATCCCGCGCTTACCACGGCAAGCTTTAAACGCTTTATGGGTACCGACAGGGAGATCTCACTTGGGAACAGAAGCTTTACTGCGCCTGAGCTGTCCTCCTTTGTTATAAGGCAGCTTAAGGAGGATGCCGAGGCATATCTCGGAGAGCCTGTGACGGAGGCTGTTATATCCGTTCCGGCATACTTTGACGATAACGGCAGAAACGCAACAAAGCTCGCAGGTGAAATTGCGGGTCTTAAGGTTGAACGTATAATAAACGAGCCCTCCGCCGCGGCACTTGCGTATAAGTCGGACTTCTCGGAGGACGCTACATTCTTAGTTGTAGACCTTGGCGGCGGAACACTTGACGTCTCGGTTGTGGACACCTTTGAGAACATCATTGAAATAACATCCGTATCGGGCGACAACCATCTCGGCGGAGATGATTTCAATGAAAAAATTGCCGAGTATTTTTGTAAATCAAACAATCTTGACTTTAGGGGACTTTCTTCTGACGCCAAAGCTATTATCATAAAACAGGCCGAGATGTGTAAAATCGCCCTGAACACAACCGAGCCCGTCATCATGGCGGCAACGGTTGACGGTGAAAACTATGGTACATCTCTTGACAACAAAAAACTTGTCGAAATCTGTGCTGAATTGTTTAAACGCATAGAACAGCCCATAGCTCATGCACTCCATGATTCCTCTCTCACCGTTGCCGATATCGACTTTGTTGTAATGGTCGGCGGTTCATCAAAGATGATAACTGTTAAAAAATATATCGAGCATCTTATGGGCAGCGAAATGAAATCCTCTATAGACCCCGACAAGGTTGTTGCAATAGGGGCGGGAATAGTTTCGGGAATAAAGTCAAGACAGGAAGAGATAAAGGATATCATTTTGACGGATATCTGTCCGTTCACTCTCGGAACCAGTATAATAAACAAGGCAAAGGAGGAGGACCCTCTTTTTTCTCCGATAATCGAGAGAAATTCCACTCTTCCCGCAAGCCGTATGAAGACGTATTATACCGCCGGCAACAATCAGACGGAGATGAGATTTGAGATACTCCAGGGGGAGAGTATGTATTGCCGTGACAACATAAGTCTCGGTGCCGTTGAAATAAAGGTTCCGAAAGGCCCGGCAGGTAAAGAGAGCGCGGACGTAAGGTTTACTTATGACATAAACGGAATACTTGAGGTTGACATAAAGTGTAACTCCACGGGTGAACTCACGAAAAAGGTTATCATCAATAAAAATATCACATTGACCGAGGATGAGATAAAGACAAAGTGCGCAGATTTGGAAAAGATAAAAATTCTTCCGAGAGATGAGGAGAAAAACATGGCGCTTCTTGCGAGGGCGGAGCGTATTTATGCGGAGAGCTTCGGCGAATTCCGTGAGATAATCCACCAAAACACAGACATATTCATATATCACCTGTCAACGCAGGATGATAAGCTCATAAGGCGCTCAAGGAAACGCTTTGAGCAATTCCTTGACGCTGTGGAAAGCCGAGAGGACTCATTTGACGTGTTTATGCGCGACTTTGATTTTGATGAGGACGACGAGGACGGTTATGATGAAAACGAATAATTTTCCGTTCGAAAAAATCAGAAAAGGATGTTATAAATGAATTGCTGGCAAGTTCTCGGGATAAAACCCACCAACAATTTAAAAGTGATAAAGAAGGCATATGCCGCGAAGTCGAGGGAGGTTCATCCTGAGGAACATCCGGAGGAATTCAGACTTCTTCATGACTCATACGAAACGGCGCTGACGCTCGCTAAAACCTACAGTTTTGACGTTGATGAAGCCGACAACCGACAGTCGGAAGAGGTGTCTGAACCTGCAAAAACGCCAAAGGCAACCGAATCGACAGAAGACAATGACATTTTTGCAGCCGCAGACAGCGCAGAGATACATGAGCCCGAAAGCACAGACAATATGTTCAGGGTTGTTGATAAAACGAAGGTACCCGACACACCTGACGGTTCTGAAAAAAGTGATACTGAAAATTTCAAGGACACGGATATTGACTTTGACGAGGTTCTTGAAAATGCCGATGAGGAACACGCAAAAAAGGTCATTGCTGCTACAAAAGCAGTTATGACCTCTCTTGAAAAAGCAGTATCGTATCCAAAGGAAAAGGAAAGAAAAAAAGCTGTAAACAATGTTATTTCAAGTAACTATTTTAAGGATTGCAGTGACATCCCGTTTTTTGCTCATGCACTTACGGAATTTGTAAAGTCACACCACGACCTTACGGACGCTTTTTACGGTCCCGTCTTTATGGCACTTCACTTTGACGTTCTTGAAACGCGTGAGCAAAAGGGGATGTATGAAGAGCTTTATTTTGTTTTTTCACAGCGCGGTAAGGTCGGCTTCAATCCGCAGAAAAACAAATTTGTAAAGCCTGGTTCGAGATCTGTCGGCTCTATCATCGCCGTTATAGTTTTTGTTGTTGTCCGTGCGGTTGCGAGAATGGATAATGATTTGCCGACATGGGCCTATGTTCTTATCGGAGCGGCATTTGTCGGATTTGCAGTTTTTGTTTTTGTAAAGAATAAGATGCAAAAAGCAAATCAGAATCCGGAGCAAAATCCGAAAAAAAATAAATCGTTTTGGAACCCGAGGGCTCGTATAAGAGAGCTTCGTTACTTTTCAAAGCTTGCGGTTGCGGTGGATATAATGGCGCTTGACTTTGTATTTATCTGGATTTTGGGTGAGAACTATGACAGTGACCTGTCGCTTCTTGTGATTGCTGCGACGGCAATCGTCTCAAGCCTCATTCTTGTGTATTTCCTTGTGGTAAATACAATCATTTTCATAAAATCCAAAGCTACGCATACAAAGCCGTGGAAGCCGGAATTTGCCGATGACAGAAAAAGGGCAAATGCGTTGTTCACGATCTTTGTTATACTGGATATCATGCTGTTTGTTGCAGCTATAGCATTTATTTGATTTATTAAAACTGAACAGTGTAAAAATAACCCTCCGGATTTCATGAACCGGAGGAGTTTTTTTATGCGGCTGGTAAAATATTACAAAAAGTCTACATACAAACAGTGACTTTTGACAAACTTTAATGATATTATTGATTTGTGTCATAATT
>UQZY01000055.1 GCA_900545655.1 uncultured Oscillospiraceae bacterium | reverse complement strand
AGAGAATAAACGGCAAGACATACACGTTTAATTCAAGCGGTGTTTGGATAGCATAGTCTGAATATCTCAGAAAACCCCTTTCATCGGATTTCGATGAAAGGGGTTCGTTTGTGTTTTTATTCATTATTTTATAACGGTGCTGCCTGACCTGTCTCTCGGGAGAAGTCCCAGGTAGCTTTGACCTGCATTAAGCTTAAGCTCGTCACCGTTCTTTTTATATAGCTTTAGGGTGTTCGACGGAGTGTTTCCCTTTTTCCAAAGTATTTCTTCATAAGTTCCGTTTGACACTATGAGTCCGGCTCCGCCCGAGAGATCCATGTCCACAGAGCCTTTTTCATTTATGACTTTGTAGGACGGGATATAAAGGATTATTACATTTTCAAAGCTTTCCTGTTTTCCGCCGTACTCGACAAAAGGCTTTGTTGTTTTGAAGCCTATGTTGTTGTAGTATTTTCCGTCTGATTCTCTGTATTCAAAAGTGTACGTGTAGCCGCCTGAATAAGAGATACGCAGTGATGAGCATAAGCCGCCGTCGTATCTTTCGGGGTTACCCTCTGTGTTGAAGGAGAGGATGTCGTCGTATCCTTCCTTTTTCTCTGTCCTGTAGTTTTGTTCACTTAAGCATTTGCCGAGCATTTTGCCGGTTGTGTAAACCGTGTGCTCCGAGCTTACCTCGCGCAGGCGCTGTTCATCTCTTTTGAGATATTTTCCTAGCCACACGCCGCCGTTTATTGTGTCGATATGTCGGGCGTTTATAGCTGCCGCAGCAGTTTGGCTCTGACCGCAATGTACAAAAATCGCGTCGAAGCCCTCTGCCATCTCAAGGAAATCCATTCGGGCACTTCTTATTGAGCCTACCTTTGGGATTTCGTTGACGTCGGAATAGAGCCACAGCATCCTCGTTACGCCACCCTCGGCAAGTCCCTCGATGATGATATCCGGTGAGCACATACCCCACTGCGGTCTGCAAGCCTCGGAGTTTTGCACTACAACTGCCATCGGGCGCTTGCCGACAGCTGCCGGGGAAAGGGTCTTTTCGCCGGTCAGGGGATTTATTACATTGTTATTTTCCGTTGTTGCCTCTTCTGTTTTGCCATGCTCCACAGGTTCCTTTTCCGGTGTCTTACTGCACGCGGAAACGGCGAACACCATGAGAAAAGCCATAAAAACAGAGAGTATTCTTTTTAACATAAAAGCAAGACTCCTATCACTATTGTTGTATTTGATTTTGAAAAAAATTACCACTCGGGGCCGCACGTAATTCAATAAAGTAATAATAACATAATATGCACCGAAAGTTCTACCGTATGAATTAAATTTTTACGACTGTCACGGTTGTTTATAAACTCCTTTTGGATTATAATTCTCGTATACGCAAGTGAAAATGTTTAGTTGATTTTTGAAGAGGTATAAAAATGGAAACAGCAAGTCCCGTACAAGTTAAGCAGTCGTCTGTTTTAGGCCTTTCCGAAGCGGAAGTGAAGGAGAGAGTCTCAAAGGGTCTTACAAACAAGACGGATCTTTCATCCGGTAAAACAACGAAAGAGATTATCGTTTCAAATGCATTTACGTATTTTAACTTGATTTTTCTCGTTATCGCAATACTTCTCTGCGTGGTCGGTTCTTTCCGAAACCTGACCTTCCTGCCGCTCGTAATTGCAAATACGTTGGTGGGAATCATTCAGGAGCTTCGTGCAAAAAAGACTATAGAAAAAATGAGCCTTTTGAACGCACCGCATGCCATTGCCCTGCGTGACGGAGCCGAGAAAAAGATTACGGTGGATGAGCTTGTTCGTGACGATGTAATCCTCCTTTCTGCCGGAGATCAGATTTGTGCGGACGCAGTTGTACTTGCCGGAAATGTTTTTGTAAACGAATCGCTTCTCACCGGTGAATCCGATGAGATTGAGAAAACGGGCGGAGCGAAGCTCATGTCCGGAAGTTTCGTTGTGTCCGGCAAGTGTTATGCAAAGCTTGAAAAAGTCGGAAATGATTCATATATCTCAAAGCTTACCAAAGAGGCAAAGGAGCTTGGCACAAAAGAAGAATCCGAGATGATTCGCTCCATAAACAAGATAATCAAGGCAGCCGGTATAATAATTGTTCCCATAGGAGCAGTCCTTTTCATACAGAGTCACTTTGTGAACGGCGAAACAGTTGAAAAAGGCGTTGTGTCCGCCGTCGCAGCCGTCCTCGGAATGATACCCGAGGGTCTATATATGCTCACGACCATAGCGCTCGCACTCGGAACCATACGCCTTGTAAAAAATAAGGTTCTCCTCCATGACATGAAGAGTATTGAAACGCTCGCCCGTGTGGATGTTCTTTGCGTGGACAAGACCGGAACCATAACAGAGCCGGACATGACGGTAAACAGGGTTATTCCTTTTGAAGGCTGTCCTGTATCGGAAAAAGAATTTTCTTCACTTCTCTCCGACTATGTTCTTTCGTCGAACGACAACAACGCGACAATGAACGCTCTCTCGGAGTACATAAAAGGAAAAGACCCCGTGGCCTTTTCTTCAAGGATTGCGCGAAAGGTCAATCCGTTTTCATCCTCAACAAAATACGGCACCATAGTTTTTGACGACGGTGTATATGCACTCGGTGCGCCCGAGTTTGTTATGAAGGACGGCTTCGGTAAGGTGTCGGGGGAAATCTCCGCGTACACGGAAGCCGGATACCGTGTAATTATTTTCGCGAGAGCGGATTCCGAGGAACTTAAAAGTCCTGAGCCGCTTGGCTTTGTAGTCCTTTCAAACCCCATACGTGAAAATGCGAAAAGTACCTTTTCATACTTTAGGGAACAAGGTGTTGCAATAAAGGTTATCTCAGGCGATAACCCGAAGACCGTTTCGGAGGTTGCCAAAGAGGCGGGGATAGAGAATGCGGACAAATACATCGATGCAGCGCAGCTTGACACCGATGAAAAGATAGCCTCCGCAGTTGAGACGTATACCGTGTTCGGCAGAGTTACACCGAAGCAAAAGCAGAAGTTTGTAAAGGCTCTTCAAAAATCCGGTCATACCGTTGCTATGACGGGGGACGGTGTCAACGATATCCTTGCGATGAAGGACGCGGATTGCAGTGTCGCTATGGCATCCGGAAGTGAGGCTGCCGCGCAGGCAGCACAGGTTGTTCTCATGGATTCCGACTTTGCGCATATGCCTGACGTTGTTTTTGAGGGCAGGCGTGTTGTAAACAACATACAGCGCTCGGCAAGTCTTTTCCTCGTAAAAAACATATTCTCGCTGCTGCTCTCCATTTTCTCGGCGATATTCATGCTGACGTACCCGCTGGAGCCTGCACAGATCTCCCTTATAACCACATTCACGATAGGCTTCCCGGGCTTCCTGCTCGCACTTGAGCCCAACAAGAACAGGATAGAGGGCAACTTCCTCAAAAATGTATTCTTAAAAGCATTCCCGGGCGGACTTACGGACCTCATAGCCGTAGGATCACTTGCTATATGCGGCGATGTATTCGCCCTTTCATCAGAGGATATCGGCACCTCCGCAACAATGATTCTCTCTGTTGTAGGTCTTATGATTCTTGTCAATATAAGTCGTCCGATGAACAAGCTTAAGTACGGAGTGCTCGCTATAAACGTCGGCGGACTTGTTGTCAGCGGAATTTTCCTGAAGCAATTGTTTGCGCTCAGCGAGATGTCCGCGATATGCATACTCCTTACGGTAATCTTTGCATTTGCCGCAGAGTCTCTTTTCAGAAATCTTACATGGTGCGTTGAAGAAATAGATAAAAAATGGCTTGAATTCCGCGAAAAGCATCCGCCGAAAAAGAAAGCCGAGACTGATGATAAGCGCAAGAAGCTGCATGAAATACGTGACAGGAAAATAAAAAAAGTTCATACGAAAAAAGAGAAGCAAGGAAAGAAAGCCCGCGAATCAGCTCATAAAAAAAGAGACCGTTCACAGGTGAAAAAATCTTAAGCTGTCGTGTGCGGAGATTGCCGCGAACAGTTTGTGTGAACAGATTGCGATAAAAAGCATAAAAGGAAAGCATGTATATGTCCGACACCGTTTTATCACTCCGTGAAAAGCTGTTTGAGCTTCGGGACCTTA
The DNA here is from genome assembly GCA_900545655.1 of uncultured Oscillospiraceae bacterium. Classification (GTDB taxonomy): domain Bacteria; phylum Bacillota; class Clostridia; order Oscillospirales; family Acutalibacteraceae; genus UBA1227. The sequence goes on along the minus strand of UQZY01000055.1, from coordinate 4,583 downwards.
AGTACAGGGATTTTCACAGTCGTCTTATCCCGAGTGTTTCGAAGGAACAGGTAATGGGAATAAGAACTCCCGTACTTCGTAAATTTGCAAAAGAATACGCAAAAACCGAAGAAGCGGCAGAGTTTATAAAAATACTTCCTCACGGATATTATGAGGAAAACAACCTGCATATGCTTATAATTTCGGAGATAAGGGATTATGAGGTATGCATCGCCGAAATTGAGCGTTTTCTTCCGTTTATAGACAACTGGGCAACCTGCGATATGCCGGTGCCGAGGTGTTTTTACGAAAATAAGGAGGATGTGCTGGAGCGTGCTAAGGGATGGATAAAATCAGATGAAGCCTTTACGGTGCGCTACGGTATAGGCGTGCTTATGAGTATGTTTCTCGATGAAGACTTTGACTCGGTATATCCGAAGCTTGTCGCGTCTGTAAGGTCGGAGCAATACTATGTAAACATGATGATTGCCTGGTATTTTGCAACGGCTCTTGCGAAAAGATGGGAAGAAGTCATACCGTTTATCGAAAAAAGACAGCTTGATAAGTGGACTCACAACAAAGCCATACAGAAAGCCGTTGAAAGTTATCGCATAACTTCGGAACAGAAAGCGTATCTTAAAAGCCTGAAGATTAAATAAATCGGGGCTGAAAAGATATCCTATAGCAAAAAACCGTTTGTAATGAAAAAACTGTGTTTCCTTTGATATTTGTGTTGACAGGGGAGTTCTTTAGGTGTATATTTTTGTTAGTGAATAGTTGAACAACTGTTCAATTACCCTACAAACAACCAAGTAACTGATTTGAGGTGAGCGGAAATATGGAAAAGCAGCCTGTTTGTGATTGTGAGGTTATCCACGAGGACGTAGTAAACGAAGTGAGAAAAAATATGTCCGACATGGACGAATATATCGAGCTGGCATCACTTTTCAAGCTTTTCGGAGACGGAACCCGCGTCCGCATACTCCATGCTCTTGAGCAGCATGAGATGTGTGTCTGTGACCTTGCCTCTTTGCTTGAGCTTACAAAGTCTGCGGTTTCTCATCAGCTTAAGGCTCTTAAGCTTGCAAACCTTGTCAAATTTCGCAGGGAGGGTCAGATTGTCTATTACTCTTTGGCGGATTCCCATGTGGAAGAAATTATCAATAAAGGTCTTGAACATATTCGGGAATAATACCTATTATGTTGTAGGCCTATTTCTTTACCCTTTCAGTTGAATAATTGCTCAACTGTTAAACTTGAATGGATGAATTGACTAAGGAGGAAAGGTTTTGGAAAATTCGGAGAGAAAATTTACACTTAAAGGTATAGATTGTCCGCATTGCAGCGCGGAAATAGAGAATGACGTTTCAAAGCTCCCCGGTGTAAAAAATGCGTCCGTGAATCTTATAAGACAGGTGCTTACGGTTATAATCGAAGAAAATTACAACGGAGACCTTTACGAAGACATAAAAAAAATCGTCCGCAAGCATGAGCCGGACGTTGTGGTAAGTGAGGGTGTAAGCCGTGTAAAGGCTCATAAGCACTCACACGATGAGGCTTGCTCCTGCGGGGATGAAAGCTGCAAGGAAAAAAATAACAACGAAAACGATAATGCCAATAATGCCGGCACCGGCGACAATCACGACAGCAGCAATGGCGCTGCAACCGATGATAGTGATGACGGGGATGAGAAGTCACCGAAAGCACGTATAATCAGGTTGGTTATAGGTGCCGTATTCTTTGTGGTGGGACTTATTCTTTTCAAGCTTGAAACAATACCGTTTTCTGTTACGATTCCGGTTTTGGTTGCCGCATACGTTATACTCGGGTACGATGTTGTATTGAGGGCTCTGAGAAACATCCTTCGCGGAAAGATTTTTGATGAAAACTTCCTTATGGCGCTTTCGACAGTCGGTGCTTTTGCCATTGGAGAATATCCCGAGGCCGTTGCGGTAATGCTTTTTTACCAAATAGGCGAATTCTTTCAGGATATGGCTGTTGACAATTCAAGAAAATCAATATCCAAGCTTATGGATATCCGGCCGGACAGCGCCAACCTTATGAAGGGCGGGGAACTCGTAACCGTTCACCCGGGAAAGGTCAGGGTAGGTGACATAATCGTTGTAAAGCCGGGTGAAAAGGTTCCGCTCGACGGTGAGATAACAGAGGGTGCCGCCTCACTCGACACATGCGCACTCACCGGCGAGTCCGTTCCGCGCGCTGCAAGAGTCGGAGACCACGTGCTGTCCGGCTGTATCTGTCAGGACGGAGTCCTGACAGTAAGAGTTGAAAAGGAATTCGGCGAATCAACAGCGTCAAAGATACTGGATCTCGTTGAAAATGCAACCTCAAAGAAGGCCCCTGCGGAGAACTTTATTTCAAAATTTGCACATTACTACACACCGGTAGTTGTCGTATGTGCGCTTCTTCTGGCTCTTGTTCCGGGTATCATAACCGGCAATTGGTCTGAGTGGATTTACAGAGGCTTTGTATTCCTTGTTATTTCTTGCCCGTGCGCCCTTGTTATCTCTGTTCCGCTTACGTTTTTCGGCGGTCTCGGTGCTGCGTCAAGGCGCGGCGTCCTTATAAAGGGAAGCAATTATCTTGAAGCCATGAACGGCCTTCAAAATATCGTGTTTGACAAGACGGGCACGCTTACAAAAGGCGTTTTTAAGGTGACGGGACTTAAAACCGCAAACGGCGAAAGCGATGAAAATCTTTTGACGTATGCTGCAAAGGCGGAGAGCTTCTCAAATCATCCAATTGCAAAGTCCGTTGTGACCGAGTACAGACTGAAGTTCGGTAGGGACGTGGAAACGGACGGACTTTCTGATTATACGGAGATATCCGGTCACGGTATAAGCGTTGTCGAAAACGGTAAAAAAGTTCTTATCGGCAATGTAAAGCTTATGACTTCCGAAAACATTCACTTTGAGGAAAATGACGCTGTCGGTACAAAGATATATGTTGCCGCAGACGGAAAATTCATCGGAAGCATAGTTATTTCCGATGAAATAAAGGAGGACAGCAGGGACGCAATAGAAAAGCTTCATGCCCTCGGAGTTAAGAATACGGTTATGCTTACAGGTGATAACAAAACCATCGCCGAAGCAGTCGCAAATGAAATCGGCCTTGATGAATACCATGCGGAGCTTTTGCCGGGGGACAAGGTGGATAAGCTGGAAAAAATCATGGAAAGCAGCAAGGAAAAATCCGGTAAGACCGCGTTTGTCGGAGACGGAATAAATGACGCTCCGGTTCTCGCCCGTGCGGATATCGGTATCGCTATGGGGGCACTCGGCTCGGATGCCGCAATCGAAGCGGCGGATGTTGTCCTTATGACGGATGAGCCGTCAAAGCTCATTGATGCCGTTGAGATTGCCGGAAAAACAAAGAAAATCGTAACGCAAAACATAGTATTCGCTCTGGGCGTAAAGGTTCTTTTGCTCATACTCGGCGCTCTCGGAATAGCGGGAATGTGGCTCGCGATTTTCGGAGATGTAGGCGTAATGATACTTGCCGTTCTCAACTCTATGAGGATGCTTAAAAAGTAAAAGATAAGGGTCGGCCTTATGGTACGCCTTTTGTTGCGGCTTTGAAAAACGGAACATAAATATGAAAAGCAGGGGAAAAGAAAAAATCCTTTCTCCTGCTTTTGTTATTTATATGCAACGTCGCCTGCTGTTATTTTACGGATGAATGGTGTGATAAAGCTCTCCGTCAAGGGAGTGCCATGTATACACACCATTTTCAATAATCATATAGCTGTGAGGGCTGTTTTCTTTTGGTATTGACACCGAACCGGGATTGAGATAAAGGTTATCATTGCCAAACGGCTCCCATGCTGGGATATGTGTATGCCCGTGAAGGAGGATATCTCCCTTGTTTATCGGCGCAGGTGAATCCATGTTGAATTTGTGACCGTGGGTTGCGTATATGAGCCTGTCACCTATCGGAATGATACAGTAGTCTGCCATGATGGGAAATTCAAGAACCATCTGATCGACCTCCGTGTCACAATTTCCGCGAACACAGAAAACAAAGTCTTTAAGCTCATTCAGCATTTTTATTACTTCTTTTGGCGCGTATTCTTTCGGTAGATCATTGCGTGGACCATGGTAAAGAATATCTCCGAGGAGCAATAATCGGTCCGCTTTTTCGCGACGAAAAGTGTCAATCATTTTACGGCAATAGCAGACTGAGCCGTGTATGTCTGATGCGACCATGATTTTCATTGTATGTGATTCTCCTGTTAAAAATATTTCCGGATGAAAATACGGCATTCCATCCGACTATTCCATTAAAAATTTACTGATTTTTCATTAGTTATCATTCTTTATGTATCTTAAAGCACAGATGTCGTCACCCTTTGCAATGGCTTTTTGCAGGTCAAGTCTTGCATCAAAGCAGCTGCCGATTCCGTGGTCTCCGCACATTGCAATATCACAAAGTCTTGCGATTTCTTCATCATCCATGTTTTCTGAGTTGTACCATTTGGCCTGTGCATCGATATCCTCGACAGCTTCGCCTTTACTAGCTTTTACTGCGGAGACGACCGCCTGATAGCCAATATCATACGGGTTTTGCGCAACTGCGCCATAGAA
>UQZY01000054.1 GCA_900545655.1 uncultured Oscillospiraceae bacterium | reverse complement strand
CATGAAGTATTTCAAATTATTCTTATCATTTATTTTATTATTTTGCTTTACTCCTATTCTTTCGATAAACTCTTATGCAGCCGAATCATCAATAAATTTGGATTGCAACACGTCAATTAAAGCTGTGCTAAATGAAAATCAAATTACCATTTATGTTACAAATAACTCCAATAAAAAAATCGGTGCAATTGGTATTTTTTATCAACAATATTATGCTGGCGAACCTATTGAAGACGCCTCCGGTGAAATAGTTCTTCAAAATATACCGATTGGAGAAACCGTTTCTTTATCACCCTTTATGTATACACCAAAAGATTTTGATTCCATTAAGTTGTATCCATGCAAAATTATTTATGACGACTGGACCATATGGGGATCAAGTAGAGAATCTTTTGAAGATGCAAAAGCATTAGGTTATGAATTCACTGTTAAAAATTCAGCGCCCAACAAACTAGGTGCCTTAACAAAAAATAATGAACTATCATCTTTTGTTACTGGTATAGTATCCTTCATCTTAATATTTGGCATTATTAATTTACCCCTTATCCATATACTCAGGAAAAAGAATGAATATAAAAAAACTTCCTATAGCGCAGAAACCGACAAATCCTTCAGAGAAGTCTACTTTAATAAAGGTCTATATGGAGAATATCTACTCAGAAATGAACTTGAAAAAATAGACGGTTATAAGCGGTTTGTTAGTAATGCATATCTAACAAAGAAAAATGGTCAAACAACAGAAGTTGACTTAATACTACTTCATACCTCCGGTATATACGTTTTTGAAAGCAAAAATTACAGTGGTTGGATATTTGGAGATGAGAAATCCAAGCAATGGATGCAAACTCTCGAAAATGGGGAAAAAAACAGATTTCATAACCCTATTTATCAGAACAAATTACATATAACTGCTCTTAAACAAACATTAGAACTACCGGAATACGTAAAAGTGTATTCTATTATTATTTTTAGTGAAAGATGCGAATTTAAAGAACTTAATGTTTCGTCAGTTCCGGTAATCCATCGCAACCAAGTTCGTAAAACCGTAAAAGATTTTTCATTAAAATCTCCGGGAAATCTTTCTTCCGATAAAATTGATGAAATATATAACAAACTATATCCGCTAACTCTTGTTTCTGAGGAAACAAAAGAAAAACATATTAATGATATAAAAAACAATCTAACATATAAAAAGCCGTCTCATTGAAATAATTATAGACAGAAAAAAACAACCAAAGCATCTACCACCTCCTGTATATACATAGAGTTTCGGTAAAATAAGTTGTTAAAACAAAGAACGATAAACACAAAAAACGAGCGTTTCCAAAACACGGAAACGCTCGTTTAATTATAAGCTTTAGTTTTGTATCAAGTTTGTGTCAGAAATATCTTGAGTTTTTTTACTCGGTAACCATAAAGAATACATAGCGGTCATAATAATCTGATGTCTTTTCTTTTACTGTAAATACCGGAAAAACCTTATTAAAGCGGTCGTAATAGTAATACTTACTTATTGAACCGTTTTTAAGAGTCTCCACAAAGGCTTCGGGATCGGTATCCTCTGAAATCTTGAAAACATAACCGATCATTTTTACACTTTTTGAAGGTGAGATTAAGTTTATTTGAGGATCTTTTGTGAACTGATATGCCTCTTCAAATCCGTCAATGCTCTTTGAGTTAAGTGCGATGATACCGCCGTTTGAAACGCCCTTGACCGAACCCTGACTTATGCTTCCGGCGCATGCAACAGCAAGGTCATATGTAGTTTCAGCAGTCCTTGCACTTGCTTCAAATGCAGCTCTGGCACTTTTTGCTTTGGAATTAGACGGAGTGTAATTCGGAGCAGACGGCACCGGTTTTGTAGTAGTCTCTGTTGGCTTTTGCGTTGGCTTCTCCGTTACATTCGTAGTTCCGGCACTGCCTCCGGTCTTAGTGGTAGTCGTCGTTCCGCTACCCTTTGTTGTGGTTTCTCCCGGCTTTGTTGCAGTACTGCTTTCTGCCTTTGCCGTTCCGGCTTCTTCCTTATTTGCCGATGTACTCTTTGTTGCCGTTTTCTTTACTGCGGTAGTCTTGTAGTAGTATTTTTGACCATCTGCATCTGTATCTGTATAGGACGTATCCGTAACAGTTGCGATACACTTGTATTTACCGCCGTCGGAATCCGCGCGGTAAACCTTATAGGCGATTGCGCCGGGTATAGGATCCCAGCTTATTACCGTTCCGTCCTTTGAAGATGATGTCTTGTTGTCGACACCCTCTATGTTTGCATTTTTGCTCAGTCCGGTATCACCGGCAAGGTATTCCTGAATCCAAGCCTCATCACCGTCATCAAGCTTCAAAGTTGCTGCTTCATTTGCAGTAAGCTTCTTATCATCTTTTTTGCATGACGATCCGCAAGCGGCAAACGTCATAATCATCACAAGCATCAAGATAACAGAAACTACTCTTTTCATTGTGCATGGTCCTTTCATTTTTTCGCAAATAGAAATTAAATAATGTATTTTCAACACCATAGTATCAAACAGATAAAGCAAATTCAATACTGCAGGCGTAATTTATTAAAATTTTGTGAATTATTTCAAAAATTCGTCATATTTAGAGTTTGTTTTGTCGAGAAAGACAATAGCTACAATCCCGGGACCGGTATGCGCACCTATCGCACATCCGACCTGAGTTTCAAGTATGCCTTTGACTTTCATTGCACGGAGCTCCGCTTCAACATAATCGGCTGATTCTCTTTCAGTTCCATAGCACACACCGACAACCTGATTTTTTATATTGTCTCCGCGCTCACGAACTATTTCAAGAATTCGGTTCTGAGCCTTTTTCCAGCCGCGAACCTTCTCGCAGGCCTTAAGAGAGCCGTTTTCATCTGTCATTATTATAGGCTTTATGTCAAGAACGCCTCCAACTACAAATGACGCCTTGCTCACACGACCGCCGGCATAGAGATATTCGAGAGTTTGAACCGTAACCGCGTGAACCATATGCTCACAGAAAAAATATGCGGCCTCTTTAATAAGCTCTTCCGGCGCACCGTTTTTCTGCATACGGAGAAGTCTTTCAACGACAAGTCCATATCCTATGGACGCACATTTTGAGTCAATGATTGTAATCTTAAAGTCAGGATATTTTTCAAGTACTTCTTCTTTTGCAAGCGTCGCAGCCTGGAATGTTCCCGCAATACCTGTTGAAAAGCAGATGTAAAGCACCTCGTCTCCGCGCTCCGCAAATTTTGTAAAATGCTCTTCAAACATAAGCTGACTTATGTGATATGTCTTTATCTCATGCGTTCCCTCCGACTGAAGTCTGTAAAATACTTCCGGAAAAATCGTAACGCCGTCACGAAGGTCCTCGCCGTCAATTGTAACCGGCGTAGGCATAACGTATAAGCCGTACTCTTCTATGACCGACTTCGGAATATCCGACGCCGAATCCGTAATGATGCAAAAAGCCATAATAAATCCTCTCCAATGCGTTCCCACGCAATTTATTATTTACCTTATCGAGCCTACTGTCCTGGGATAAAGAATAACATCTCTTATGTTTGCAATACCCGTAACATACATGAGCATTCTCTCAAAGCCGAGACCGAAACCGCTGTGAGGCACCGAACCAAAGCGGCGCAGGTCAAGATAATCACGGTAATCCTCCATGTTCATGCCGCGCTTGTTCATGGCGTCGAGAAGCCTGTCAAGGTCAGACTCACGTTCTGAACAGCCGATTATCTCTCCGACGCCCGGAACGAGGAGGTCGGTCGCGGCCACGGTTTTTCCATCAGGATTTTGTTTCATATAGAAAGACTTGATGTCCTTCGGGTAGTTTATCACAAATACCGGTTTTTTGAATACCTGCTCGGTGATGTATCTTTCATGCTCCGTCTGAAGATCACAACCCCATTCGACAGGATATTTGAACTCCATATCAGCCTTTTCAAGAATTTCGATTGCCTTCGTGTATTCTAAAACCTCAAATTCATTTTCCACAACACTCTTAAGTTTTTCTGAAAGACCCTTTTCGAAGTGCTGCTCAAAGAAAGCGAGCTCATCGGGGCACTCTTCCATAACGGTTTTTACTATATGCTTTATCATATCCTCGGCAATTTCAATGATATCCGGCAGTTCCGCAAATGCAACCTCCGGTTCAACATGCCAGAATTCCGCAACATGACGCGGTGTATTCGAGTTTTCCGCTCTGAAGCTCGGTCCGAATGTGTAAATCTTTCCGAATGCCATAGCGGCAACCTCTCCCTCGAGCTGTCCCGAAACGGAAAGCCCTGCGGATTTGCCGAAAAAGTCGTTTGCATAATACTCCTCGGCACTCTTGTACTTGTCGGAATAGCCTATTGTTGTTACCTTGAACATCTCTCCGGCACCTTCACAGTCACTGCCCGTGATAAGCGGAGTGTTTATGTATACATAACCTCTGTTCTGGAAGTACCCGTGAATTGCCGTAGCAAGAACAGAACGCACGCGGAATACCGCGTTAAAAGTATTTGTACGCAAACGAAGGTGAGGCATGGTACGAAGATAGTCAAGGGTATGACGCTTCTTCTGAAGAGGGTAGTCAAGAGAACAATCCCCAAGCAAAACAATATCCGATATATTAATTTCAACTCCGCCGTCTTTCGCAACGGCCGACGGCACAACTGTACCGGTAACCTTAAGAGCAGATCCGAGTTTCATAAAATCAGCAAGAGAATCGGCCTTAGAAAAGGTTGATTTATCAATTACAAGCTGAATATGCTTTAAGGTTGTACCGTCATTAAGCTCCATGAAAGCCATATTTTTAGAATCACGGGATGTGCGTATCCAGCCGCACACTACAACCTCTTTACCGATATACTCTTTGTCCGCCATTATGTCTTTGATGTCGATGTGTTTCATACTACTACCTCAATTCGTGCTTTTTACGGTCTATATATTACCACAAAACACTTAAAAATCAAATAAATAATAAGTTACAAAGGCCTTTTCCCTGTTGATTTATTTTTTTAGGTATGTTAGAATAGCAGGCACACCCTCCGCGGAGGGAATATTTTTTTCAGGAGACTTCGAAATTTATGAAAATCCAACTGTCAGACCACTTCACATACGGACGACTCATGAAATTCGTTTATCCGTCAATCGTAATGATGATTTTCACCTCTGTTTACGGAATAGTAGACGGAGTTTTCGTATCAAACATTGCCGGCGAAACACCCTTTGCCGCAATAAATCTTACGTGGCCGTTTATTATGCTTCTTGCAGCATTCGGATTCATGGCAGGAACGGGCGGCAATGCAGTTGTTTCAAAAGCCATGGGTGAAGGAGACAATCCGCGCGCTCTGAGATATTTCTCAATGGTAGTGGAGTTCACAGTCATAGTCGGAACGGTAATCGCCGTAATTGCAACGATTTTCGCAGAAAAAATATGTCTTTTTCTCGGATCCTCAAAGGAGATGCTTCCCTACTGCCTTATTTACGTAAGAGTTCTTTTTCCCTGCCTTCCGGCATTCATGCTTCAAAATGTTTTTCAAGTATTTTTCTCAACTTCCGAAAAGCCGAAATACGGTCTTTACGTAACGGTTGCCGCAGGTGTCGGAAATATCATTCTTGACGCGGTATTCATCGCCGGATTCAAATGGGGTATCCTCGGTGCCGCACTCGGAACAGCGCTCAGTCAGATAATCGGCGGCATTGTCCCGCTTCTCTACTTCATTAAGAAAGACAACGGAAGTACATTGTTCCTCAAACCGTCAAAGCCGGAAATCCGAGTACTCGGAAAGGTATGTACCAACGGTGCCTCAGAGCTTATGACCAATATATCGATGTCACTTGTAAGTATTCTCTATAATTACAAACTGATTGAGCTCGCAGGTGAAGACGGTATAAACGCCTATGGAATCATCATGTATGTAAACTTTATCTTTGCCGCATCGTTCTTAGGCTTTGCCGTCGGAAGTGCGCCTATAGTCGGCTTTAATTACGGTGCCGAAAATCACACCGAGCTTCAAAATGTATTTAAGAAAAGTCTGCATATCGTAGGTATTCTCGGCATTGTCATGACGGCACTTGCCGAGATATTTGCCACACCGCTTTCGGCAATATTTATTTCAAAAAATCCGGAGCTTCTCAAAATGACCGTTCACGGCTTCAGACTTTTCAGCCTTTCTTTCCTGCTGAACGGCTTCAATATTTATTCCTCCGCCTTCTTCACGGCACTAGGCAACGGTGGAGTGTCCGCATTCATTTCATTCATGCGCACCCTTGTGTTCCAGATAATACCTCTTTTCACACTTCCCTTAATCCTCGGTATCGACGGGATATGGCTCTCCGTAGTAGTTGCCGAGACACTGGGCGTATTTGTATCCTTCATCTGCTTTGCAATTTACAAAAAGCGCTACCACTATATCGCCGAAAAGCCGGAGAAGTTTGTTGAAAACTAAGGTTAGAAGCTTTTATAAAAGCACCGAAAATCATTGATGATGATTTTCGGTGCTTTATTGTATGGAAACTCTATTCGGTTGAAATAAAAATATGGAAAAAATCAAGTGTCCCATTTTTGGTGCCGAAAATAAAAAAATATGTGCTATCATAATGTAAAAAGAACATCTTTGATTGGGGATGAATTTTTGAAATTAATCTTTTCGGGCAATGAACTGTCTATTGTACATCCGGAGCTTGTAAAAGAATGGGATTATGATAAAAATGCTCCCATAACCCCCGACATGGTTACAATAGGTTCCGATCAAAAGTATTGGTGGATTTGCAAACAGGGACATCACTATGAAGCTTCTGTGTCTCACAGAAGTTCCGGACAAAATTGTCCTTTTTGCAGTAATAAAAAAGTTCTGAAAGGGTATAATGACTTGTCAACTACTCATCCGGAAATTGCTGCAGAATGGGACTACAATGAAAATTTGCTTGATCCAAACTCACCGGATACCCCTGACTCTGTAGTTGCTGGCTGCAACAAAAAGGTTCACTGGATTTGTGAAAAGGGTCACAAGTGGGTAACAAGCGCAAATCACAGAACATGCAAAGGCGGGAAAGGTCCGACAGGTTGTCCTAAATGTGCAAGTATTGCCAGAAGTATAAGCAAAACAAAAAATGCAGCTATAAAAAATAATTTAGCCACACTATATCCACATATAGCCGCTCAATGGCATCCAACTAAAAATATTGGATTTGACGTAAACGAAATCCCATGTTCAAGCAACAGAAAGTTCTGGTGGAAATGTGATATTTGCGGAAATGAGTGGCAATCAACCGTGAACCATAGAATAAGAAAAAGCGGATTAGGTTGCCCACGATGTTCAAAAACAGGAAGTTCTTTCCCCGAACAAGCAATCTACTATTATATAACAAAGTTTTTTTCGGATGCCGAAAAACGAAATAAAACTGAAATCGGTATGGAATTGGACATTTTTATTCCCTCGATAAAAGCAGCCATAGAATATGATGGTTACCTATGGCACAAGGATAATAAGAGTCTGAGAAAAGACAATGATAAAGACGAACTATGCAGAGAAAAAAATATACTTTTGATTAGATTTAGAGATCCAAGATTACCAGATACAAATAGCGCAATTCGTATAACAAGCAAAGATTCAACTGAAAATGAATTAACAAGTTCAATCTCTGAATTATTCAAAATTTTAAACATTGAGAATTACAACATTGATGTTAAACGAGACTATTATAAAATTATTGACGCATTTAAGGCTTATATAATAGCTAACAGCCTTGAATTTCTTCATCCTGAACTGCTTGAGGAATGGGATTACAATAAAAATATCCCTCTTCCGTCACAAGTAACCTGTTATAGAAAAGAAAAATTCTGGTGGAAATGTAAAACTTGCGGACATGAATGGCAAACAAATATTGAACATCGGATTCGAGGAAGCGGTTGTCCTAAATGTTCTGCAAAAAGAGGCGCAAAAATGCGTTCTGAAAGTGCTAGTGTAAATAATAACTTTGCATTAAAGTATCCTGAGCTTTTAAAGCAATGGCATCCGACTAAAAACAAAAATTTAGATCCACACAAATTATCAAGCGGTAGCGACAAGAAAGCCTGGTGGCTTTGTCCCATCTGTGGACATGAATGGAAAGTTTCAATTGCAGTAAGAACCAGGGGAAACGGATGCCCTGAGTGTGGCAAAGAAAAACAGCGAATTAACAGACTTTCTACATATGTAAAAAGAAGCAATCTGGAAGAAAATTATCCGGAACTGTGCAAAGAATGGCATCCGACTAAAAATAGCAGCCACAAGCCATCAGAATATGCTTCAGGTACAGATTCTTTTGCGTGGTGGATCTGTCCCAAATGCGGGTACGAGTGGGAAGCAAATATCAGCAGTAAAGCATTAAACGGTGTTGGATGCCCTGTTTGTTCCAGTCGAACTGTTGTTCCCGGAAAAAATGATTTAGCAACAATCAATCCACAACTTGCAGCTGAATGGCATCCAACAAAAAACGGATATTTAACTCCCCAAATGGTCACTCCAAGTGCAAATAAAAAAATTTGGGGGAAGTGTGAAAAAGGTCACGAATGGGAGTCAATGCTTAACAGCCGTTCTCAAGGAGCAGGGTGTCCGTATTGCTATGGAAGATTTCCTATAAAGGGTGAAAACGATCTTGCAACACTTCGTCCGGACGTCGCCGAATACTGGAATTACGAAAAAAACGGAGATAAAAAACCGGAAGACTTTAAATGTAGCAGTGGTATTCGTGTTTGGTGGAAGTGTAAAGAATGTGGCAAAGAATGGACATCAACCATAGTAAAAAGGTGCAAGGCAAAAAACATATGTCCAAATTTCAAAAATCATATTACTAAAAAAGACCTATAATAAGGCTGTGCATGAATAAGAAGAAGGAAAAGCGTTGAGCTTCTCCTTCTTTATTTTACGCGAATTTTACTGTACTTGGATGTTTTCCTCTAAAAATCTTTTTTCATTTTGTTATCATCAGGATTTATTCTGTAATCTTCTTTTACCAAGCATTATTGCTTTTTCAGAGATTTTCTCTCAAAAACTTTATTTCGTTTTTGTCGGTTATGTTGAAAAAGTTTATGC
>UQZY01000053.1 GCA_900545655.1 uncultured Oscillospiraceae bacterium | reverse complement strand
TCTTGTAGGGTTTGTTGAGTTACCTGTGATAGAAACTCCGACATTTTCAAGCTTCATTATTGCAACGCCCTCGGGTACATTGTCAGCGCCATAGCAGCGTACGTCGGCACGTGGACCGTCCGAATATGCGGTTTTTGAAACAACCTTTACGGTTTCTGAGTACGGATCAAACTCTGTCTTGCAATATGTGAAGCCGTTTATTCTTGAAATAATCATTGCAGCGTCTTTTCCGAGGCCGTTGAGAATAACCTGAAGAGGCTTTGTTCTTACCTTGTTTGCGTTAAGGGCGATTTTGATGGCACCCTCGGCTGCCGCAAAGCTCTCGTGACCGGCAAGGAAGCAGAAGCATTCGGTTTCTTCTGAAAGGAGCATCTTTCCGAGGTTGCCGTGTCCGAGACCTACCTGTCTGTTATCTGCAACAGAGCCCGGAATACAGAATGACTGTAAGCCGATACCTATTGCGGCGGCAGCGTCGGCTGCTTTTGTGCAACCGGATTTGATTGCTATAGCCGAGCCTACGGTATAAGCCCAAACAGCGTTTTCAAAGCAGATAGGCTGTGTGCCTCTTACGATTTTGTCAACATCAATACCCTTTTCGAGAGTGATTTCCCTGCACTCCTCAATAGAAGAAATGCCGTATTCTTTAAGAACACCGTTGATTTTATCAACGCGTCTTTCATAGTTTTCAAATAATGCCATTTAAGATTTCCTCCTTCCCGAATTATTCTTTTCTTGGGTCAATGTACTTCTTGGCATCTGCGAATCTGCCGTAGGTACCGATTGACTTGTTGTATGCGTCGTTAGGTGTGTCGCCGTTCTTGATGAAATCTGTCATCTTTCCGAGAGACACAAACTCGTATCCGATTACCTCGTTGTTTTCATCAAGAGCGAGTCTTGTTACATAGCCCTCAGCCATTTCAAGATAACGAACACCCTTGAGTCTTGTTCCGTACATGGTTCCTACCTGTGAACGGAGGCCTTTACCGAGGTCCTCGAGACCGGCGCCGACAGACAATCCATCGTCGGAAAATGCCGACTGAGAACGGCCGTATACTATTTGAAGGAAGAGCTCACGCATAGCGGTGTTGATAGCATCACAAACAAGGTCTGTGTTAAGAGCTTCGAGGATAGTCTTTCCCGGGAGAATTTCCGATGCCATAGCAGCGGAGTGTGTCATGCCCGAGCAACCGATTGTTTCAACAAGAGCTTCTTCGATGATACCGTTTTTGATATTGAGTGAAAGCTTACATGCACCCTGCTGAGGAGCACACCAGCCTACACCGTGTGTGAAACCAGAGATATCCTTGATTTCATACGCCTTAACCCACTTTCCCTCTTCGGGAATAGGAGCCGGACCGTGGTTGGGACCTTTTGCAACCACGCACATGTTCTGAACTTCTGACGTGTAATTCATAAAGTCAAAATCCCCTTTCATCAATAATCATTAAAACTAAATATAATATTAATGAGTTACAATAAGATTATACATATAAAAAGGAGTTTGTCAAACAATTGACAAACTCCAGACGGATATTTTTAATTTACAAAATGAGTATCTGAAATCTTTTTTTCCACAAAGTCAAGAACCGTGGAATAAATCTTGCTTCCTTCCTCTATAAAACGAGGCTCATCTTCTTTTCTGCAAAGCATGGCAAAGGCTTCACCGATATCCTTTGGGATATCCGATCCCCCTTTTCGAACACTGAGATAATAGAAAGAAAAGGCAGGACTGTTAACAATGGAATCATAAAAATCCAGTTTTTTATGACTGAGTGACTCATGAAGAGAGTTTATCGCAATAGTTGACAGCTGCTGTGACGGAAGATAATAGTTGAGTGCGGCTTCCGTTGAGAAAAGAACCAATGCGCACACCTGATGAAAGAATTCATCTGACAGGAAGCTTTCTTCGATTCTTTCCCGAAGCTCGCTCTCAAAAGATATGTCCGCAAGCCTCATGCCGAGCTCTTTTGCCTTTTCAACATTTCCGTTTTGTCTGTGATAATTCATACCCTCAACGAAGGAGAGGATATCACAGTCGTTACATGAGTTGTTTGCAGGTCTGAAAATTTTGATGTCACTGTCTTCTCTGTTGTTCGGCAAGCTTATTCTCCTTACTTTTTGCGTTACTTATTTTTCGCTTTCCTTTGCCGCTTCCTTTGCAGCAGCTTTTTTCCTTGCTCTCCTCTGCTTTGCCTGATAACCCATAAGGGCTGTAAGATTTTCCTCGGGTGTAACATAGTCGGCAAGGTGATTGATTTTTGAACCGTACATGCCGTGGAAGTCCGAGCCGCCGGTTGTAAGCAAAGAGTGCTTCTTTGCAATAGCCAGAAGTTTTTCAACGTCCTCTTCACTGTTCCTAGGATGCCATACTTCAACACCGTCAAGCCCCTTTTCAATAAGAGCGGGCAGTATGTCGAAGTTATCATATGCGCCGGGATGTGCGAGCACGGCTATTCCGCCGGCCTCGTGGATGGCTTCAAGAACTTCAAGAGGCTCAGGGAACTTAGGCTGCACAATGATGTTGTCGGGATTGTCCTTACTGAAAAGGTCGGTGTACATGTTTCCGAAGATCTCAGTAGAATATCCGCACTCCATAAGTGCATGCAGGATATGTTGTTTGTAAATGTTAGTTGAGCCTGCCGCACATTTGAGAACAAGCTCCGAAGAAATCGGATAGCGTTGAGCCGCTTTTACAACCATAAGCTGACTTGCTTTTCTTCTTGCAAGAGAGTTACGTCTGCAAAGGCCCTCAAGTCTGTCCGGATTTTCCACAAGGTAGCAAAGAATATGTACCTTTTTTTCATGTTCTGCATCAAAAGCAGAAATCTCTACACCAGGTACTACTGTTATACCGTGGCGCTCTCCGATAATTTTACCCCTGACAGTACCGGCAAGGCAATCGTGGTCTGTAATTGCAATGGTATCGACACCGCTGCGCTTAGCGAGAAGAATAAGGTCTTCAATACCAAGTGAGCCGTCGGAAAGTCGGGTATGACAATGTAAATCTGCCGGCAAAAAAATTCCCCCATCTAAAATAAAGTCAATTTATACAAAATTATTATACTATATTTGTTAGATATAATGCAAGAAAAATCTATTGCATATGCAGAAGATATGTGATACAATTTGCGTTTATAAAAAAACAGAGACCTTATCGGGAAAAAATACCCGTAGGTTTCTGTTTGTTTACGGTGATTTTATTGTTGTTAACAGGAAGCTTTCGTCTTATACAGATGTGGTTTCAATGGGAATGCGGAGACCGCGCGGCCTGTTTGCCCATACGGTTATACCGATTAAAACAGAGAGAATACCTGTAATCAAAACAGACAAAACCGAGAGAATTACAGTAAATTTTTTCAAAACAAACACCCTCCTTTTGATAACATATTTTATCATAATACAGGATAAATTGCACCACAATATTATTTTGTTATCCGAAATTTTTTAATTTGTAAAAAAAGTTCTTGCATTTGATTTGGTGTGGTGTTATAATTCCATTTGTCGCAAGTCGGTGTTTATAACAGTGAGGGTCCACCCGTTCCCATCCCGAACACGGTAGTTAAGCTCACTAGTGCCGAAAATACTTGGAGGGCAGCCTCCCGGGAAAATAGGTCGATGCCGACACGAAAAAAACAACTGACCTCAAGGTCGGTTGTTTTTTTTTTGCCTAAGTTGTATAATTCATACTGTATTTTTCTTGAAAGGACTTTTTTAATGAAAAAAAGGATTATTTGTTTTACGAATATACTTCTGATTGCAGTGATGCTTTTTACTTTTTCCTCCTGCAAAGGAAAAACACCAAAAGCGGATACCGCTCTTTCGGTAAGTGAAAAAACCATCGGAGCGGACATTTATACGTATTATCTTGATGAAGTGCTTAAGGGGAGCAACGCGGACCTTTCCGAAAAGGAAGCAAAAGAGCATGCGGAAAAGAGCTGCCTTGATTACATAAGGATAAATACGGAGTTTAAGGCACGCGGGCTTGAGCTCTCATCTTCACAAAAATCGGATATCGCCGGCTCTGTCAATTCCCTGTGGAACACATACGGAGGCTACTATACAAAAATAGGTGTTTCAAAGGAAACTCTCACAAAGGTAAAGGAAAGTGCGGCTTACAAGGATGCGCTTATAGAAGACATATACGGTGCTGACGGTGACAAGGCTATTTCCGAGGACAGTAAAAAGGAGTATTTTGGCGAAAACTATGTATTCTTTAAGGCTATTTCGGCATATCTTCTGACAACTGATGATAAGGGAAATACGGTGACTCAGAGTGATGAGGCTGTTTCGGAGATTCGAAAAAAATTTGATGAGCTTAAGGGTAAAATTAGTGATGACGAAACCATAGATGCCGTAAATCTTGAGTATGTAACCGGAAACGGAGGCACCGCCGAGTCGGAAATGCCTGTTTTGTATACAACGAAAAATGATACATCTTATCCTAAAAATTTTTTTAAAGATGTTTCCGAATTGGAGGTTGACGGTGTTGCCGTTTTAAAGTACGAGGACTATATCTTTCTTGTACAGAAAAAAGACGGCTCTTCCCTCTACTCAAATTACGCAGCAGACGTTCTTACAAACATGGCGTCCGACAAGCTTTCCGAGTATCTGGATTCAGTTTACAAGGATGCAAAAATATCCGGTGAAAATGGGGTCGAAAAGCGGTGTTTTGACCTAATTCAAAAAATACGGAGTTCATAAAAAGGACATAATTTTTCTCAACATAACGACCGAATGAACGGCTTTTTCTGCCGTTCATTCTTTTTTTGTCTTCTTTTGGCCTCGAAAAGTATTCTATATATAGGGGGACTTTTTTTGAAGGGAGTTTTCGACTTGCGTTTAGGAGTACTCGATGACGACAAAATTTTTGTGTCCAGATTTGAGAAAATTATGAGAAATTTTTACGACAACAAAATAACCTTTTTGGACTTTCCGGGAATAAAAAAAGCTCAGATTGCTGCGAGAGAAAAATTGATTGATATTTTTCTCATTGACAGAGAAAGGGTATCGGAAACCATAGTATCAAATATTGAAAAGAACTGTGCAGTTGTGGTTTTGACTGATGACCCCGATTATTCTGATCCGTTTTTTATCACCGCTTGTAAATACCAGAGTGCAGACAAGTGGTCGGCACTTTTTTCAGAGCTTTGCGGAAACGGCTGCGCCGACTTGGGCGGAGGCAAAGCCGATACGCAAAAGCCAAAGAAAAGTGCCTTCTACTTGTTTGCCTCGGCGAGCGGAGGAGTGGGTACGACCTCCGCCGCCGCAGCGTTTTGCTGTTTTCTTGCGGGAAGGGGAAAACCGCCGCTTTATCTTAGCGGTGAGGCCTTCCCGTCGACAAAACGCTGCTTCTCCGGAAAGGGGGCAGGTTCATTCGATGAAGTCCTCTCTTCATTGAAAAGAAAAAGAACCGAGCTTCCCGCTGCAATAAAAAAAGTTGTTTCTGTTGACAGTAAGACCGGTATTTACTTTTTTAACCCCGGAAAGTCGGCAGCGGAGGTTTTCTCCCTTTCCGGAGAAGAGTATGTAGAGATATGTGATGCGGTTCTTAACAGCGGAATTGCAGAAGCAGTGGTATTGGATATGACCTTTGATGCCACGGAGAATATTGTTTTGCCGCTCATAAATGCGGACAAAATTGTCCTTGTTACAAACGGAACGGAAAATGCAAATGATAAGCTTTTAAGGTTTGCGGAGGTGGTTCCGGAAATCTGCTCGTTTTCCTCTGAAAAGTTTAACGAAAAGACATATCTTCTTTATAACAACTTTTCAAACGAGTCATCCGTGATTCCGGATACGGATATCGTATTCGGAAAACTCGGAGGAATAAACCACGTAAGAAAAAAGGAAGAAAACTCTCACGGAGAAGAAAAGGAAAAATTTCTTTACGGAGAGGGAAAAAGAAAAGGTCTTCACGGAGAAGAAAAAGAGAGAAGCTTCAGTGAAGAAGAAAAAGAGAGAAGCTTCAGTGAAGAAGAAAAAGAGAGGCTTTTTAT
The DNA here is from genome assembly GCA_900545655.1 of uncultured Oscillospiraceae bacterium. Lineage (GTDB taxonomy): Bacteria > Bacillota > Clostridia > Oscillospirales > Acutalibacteraceae > UBA1227. The sequence goes on along the minus strand of UQZY01000053.1, from coordinate 3,411 downwards.
TAAAAAGCTTTCCCGTGAGGGAAGCGCAGCCTTTTTACGGCTTACGGAGGTGTAGGGCTTGTACGAAAAAATTCGGGAGGATCTTTACAGATTCAATTCCCTGGCGGACTTATCCGATGACGAACTGATAAAGGTTATAAACAGCATTGCGCTCAGATACTGCAAGAACAAGAAGTTTTCCGTATCCGAAAGGGATGCGATAGTCAGGAAGGTTTTTTGTTCCGTGCGGGGGCTCGGTGTCCTGGACGAGCTTTTGGCAGATGATGATATTTCGGAAATAATGGTCAACTCGTATGATGAGCTTTTTATTGAAAAGCACGGAAGGGTGGAAAAAAGAGAGGTTTCATTTGACAACGAAAAAGAGTTGATGGATGTCATACAGCGTATTGTCGGCAGGAGCGGAAGGGAGGTAAATACAGCAAATCCCATTGTGGATACAAGGCTCCCCGGTGGCGAGCGGATAAATGTAGTTCTTCCGCCCATATCCATACGGGGTCCCGTAATGACTGTCAGAAAATTTCCGAAAAAAAGGATAACGATAGAGGAACTCATAGACAATGGTACGCTCACGGATGATGCGGCGCAGTTTTTGAAAAGAATGGTCGAAGAAAAATGCAATATTTTTATAAGTGGAGGGACAAGCTCCGGAAAAACCACTTTTTTAAACGTTTTGTCAGACTTTATCCCTGAAAATGAGCGAATAATCACAATAGAGGATTCTGCGGAACTTCAGCTGAGCGGAATAAAAAACCTGATACGCATGGAGGTAAGGAATGCAAATACCACCGGAAACGGAGAAGTCGGTATGAAGGAACTTATACGGACATCACTTCGAATGAGACCCGACAGGATTATAGTCGGAGAAGTACGCGGGGAGGAGGCTTTGGATATGTTGAACGCGATGAATACAGGACATGACGGCTCCCTTTCAACAGGACATGCAAACAGCAGCTACGATATGCTCTACAGGCTGGAATCGATGATTCTGCAAAGCGGCATATCCTTTCCTCTCAGGGCGGTGCGGCAACATATTTTCAGCGCCATAGACATAATAGTCCATCTCGCGAGAACGTCGGATGGAAAACGCAGAGTGGTGGAGATTTCCGAAATTGAAGCTATAAAAGATGATAATTTTCTTCTCAATACGCTTTATTGCCATGCCGGTGGAGTGTTAGTGGAGACTGGGCAGAGGTTGAAGAGGAAGAAAAAATGATTAAAAAAAGATTCTTAAAGGAGTATTGCGGAAAGAAATACGGGCTGAAAGAGTATTTCACGGGTTTTGCAATAGGTTTTGTTTTCGGATTTATCGCCTCCGCGGCGATGTACGGAAACACCGTAGTATGCGTTGCCTTTTCGACGGTATCCGGATTTTTTTCTTCGTTTGTTTTTGTGAAAAATCGTATAAAACACAGAAAAAAGCTGTTTATAAGTCAATTCTGCGATTATCTCGACAGTCTTTCCGGAGCTCTTTCCTGCGGAAAGAATGCACATGATTCTTTTCTGAGTGCGAATGGTGATATGCATGAGCTGTTCGGCAAAGCGTCTCCGATCTGCTGTGAAAGTCAGAAGCTTGTAAGAGGACTTAGTATGGGTCGCAGCATAGAGGAACTGCTCTATGAGATGGGAAAGAATTCACTTTGCGAGGAGGCGCAGATTTTCGCTGACGTGTATTCAATGTGCAACCTATACGGAGGAAACTTAAAGGAGATTGTTATTGATAGCAAAAATACATTGCTTGAAAAGACCGCGATTGAAGCCGAGATAGGGACTGCACTTGCCGGGCCGAAAAATGAACTGAACATAATGGCGGCAATGCCCTTTGTTATCACGGCTTGTATGAGATTTTTTAAAGTCGGCGGAGTTTCAGGCGAGGTAACCCTTCTCAGTATTTTCATCACATGTGTTTTTCTGATTTCTTATGCTATAGGGCTGAAAATCGTGGATATAAAGGTCTGAAGGAGGTTTTGTATGGAGAGTAAGATTAAATGGCTTTTTGTTGCTTTATCCTTTTTCTTTTTTCTTACGGATTTTTTTATCCTTGTAAGGTATCGAAGATACGGGTCGCAGAGAACCGGTCTGAAGATTTTTATACTGGAAAAATATTTTTATCTCGGAGCGGCAATCCGCAGATTCTTTCGTGTGTCGTCGAAGAGATATAAGCAAAGGCTAAGACTGCTTTCGGAGCTTTTCGATGAAACGGAGGCTGTGAATACGGCCATGTCCATGACCAATGCTCCTTTCACGTATTTTGCGCTGGCTTTACCTTTGATAGCTGTCGTTGCTTCGCTCGTAGGAATCGGGATTTATACATCGCTCATGCTTTTGCTGGTCGTGTTTATGTGCGTGTATCCGGACATATGGCTACGTATGCGTGTAAAGGAAAAAAATGAAGCGATTTTATCACAGTTTTCAGGCATGGTACTTAAGATGTACATGCTTGTAAGGATAGGAGTTCCCTCAAGCGTTGCGTTTGAAAAAATCGCCGCGTCGTCAACAGGCTTTTTATATGAAGAGATGTTGAAGGTCGTAAACGATGTATCTACGGGAATTTCTTACGGGGACGCGCTTGAAGCCTTTCGGGCTCGCTGCAGCTGTAAAGAGGTGAGGAAATTTATCTCTGCCTATAAACAAAATCTTACCCTCGGCGGAGCAGATTTTCCGGCTCTTTTGAATGAGATGGCTGAAAACGCTTTTTCAACTCGGAAAGAAAGGGCAAAGCTCAAAGGAAATATGGCTTCACAGAAGCTGCTTTTTCCTACAATGATGATGTTTGTAGGTGTTTTGATAATGGTTATAGTTCCGTCTTTTGAAAATATTTTTTCTTGAAAAAGAAAAGAAAGGTTAAAAGGAGAGTATATGTATGAGAATTTTCAGAAATTTTATAAAAGGGTTGTTTTTTGATGACAGCGGAGAGATAAACATCATTTCGATGGTGCTGATAATTATTGTAGTTATTGCACTTGTCGCTATTTTTCAGGACGAAATGACGGATATCGTTACAAGGATGTTTGATAAGATACGGGAGTCAATGGGAGTCTGAGATGAGAGAGAAAAGCTGCAGAGGAGCTGCCGAAATAGTTGAATTTTCTTTTGTATTTCCATTGGTGATGCTCACGGTGTTGGTTCTTTTTTACTTCATTTTCGTTGTTTTTCTCAAGGTACATATCTATAACCTTGCGTTTAAAGCTGCCGACGAAATAGGAGACCTTGGCGGAGCCGAAAGTGCTTACGGCTTTTTTGACGGAGGCGGCATTCACGATAAGGAGCTTGAAAAAGTAAAGAAAGATTTTCACAAAAGACTTGAGGGCTGCCGTATTCTTCCCGGGGTAAAGTTTACGGACAGCGTCATTGTTGAGTCGAAGAAAGGGTTTTTCAAGGCTGTTGTGACAGTGGAGACAAAAATTTCAGACA
>UQZY01000052.1 GCA_900545655.1 uncultured Oscillospiraceae bacterium | reverse complement strand
TTTTTTGAAAATAATAGGTATAACAGGAACCAACGGTAAAAGCTCAACGGCGCAATTTATATATGATATGTTAAAAGGCATGGGACGTAAGGTCGGCATCATAGGGACTCTCGGAATTCTTTATGATGATATGTTTTTTGATGTCGGCCTTACGACGCCGCCGCTTGAGACGATAAAATATCATATGGGATATATGGAGAAGAGCGGCGTCGAATACCTCGTGCTCGAGGTATCGTCCCATGGCCTTATGCAGAATCGTGTAAAGGGGCTTGAATTTGACGTCGGGGTGTTTACGAATCTTTCGAGGGATCATCTTGATTATCATAAGACGTTTGAAAATTACAAGGCGGCAAAGCGAAAAATACTGGATATGTCTAAGTCAATGGTATTCAATGCAGATGACCCGGTCGGAGAGGAATTCTTCCATGACTATGCAAAGAAAAATCTTCCTTTTGCAAACATAAGCGCGATCTGTACGTGTACGGATATAAGCGCGGAAAATATTGAATTGTCGCCAAACGGCACGGATTTTCTCATGAACTTTTTTGAAACGAAAACTCATGTTCATGTTCCGGTAATAGGAAGATTTACTGTTTACAATGTGATGTCCGCCATGGCTGTGCTTCATATGCTGGGCTTCGGGTTTGACGAAATAATAGATGCGGTTACGGAAATAAAGCCGGTGCGCGGCAGGGCACAGATACTTAATCTTAAAACAGATTATACGATAATGATAGACTTTGCTCACACGCCGGATGCACTGATGAATATTTTGACAACCGTTCGGGAAATACATGACGGGAGAATCATCACGCTGTTCGGCTGCGGCGGCGAGCGGGACCGTACCAAGCGCCCTCTGATGGCGGAGGTTGTATCAAGGTATTCGGATTTTATTTATTTTACCTCCGACAATCCGCGCAATGAGGATCCTCTGCAGATAGTCATGGACGTTTTGCCGGCGCTTTGCGAGGGCGGAAAGCCATACAGAATTATTCTTGACCGAGAGAAGGCAATAGTAAAGGCGGTCAATATGCTGCTTCCGGGAGACCTTTTGTTGCTTGCGGGAAAGGGTCACGAATGTTATCAGATACTGGGCGATGTAAAATTCCCGTTTAATGAAGAAAAAATTGTAAAAAAAGCCTTGAATTTTTAAGACATAGGGGGTATAGTATATGTGTTGTTAGCACTCGGACATAAAGAGTGCTAACAACACATAATTTTGTATAAATACACGAAATGCCGTTTGGGAGGGTATACATCGCCGGACGGCAGGACGTATCAAAAAATATCAGAGGTGTTTATCATGGCAAAAAAACAGTTTAAGGCAGAGTCGAAAAGGCTGCTTGACCTTATGATTAATTCCATTTACACGAACAAGGAAATATTCCTTCGTGAGCTTATCTCAAATGCATCGGATGCGATGGACAAGCTTTATTACAAGACCCTGACTGACAATATCGGCGGTCTTTCAAGGTCGGATTTTTTCATCTTTATTGACAGGGATGAAGAAAATAAGAAGCTCACCATATCCGATAACGGTATCGGTATGACTAAGGAAGAGCTTGAGCAGAACCTCGGTACTATCTGTAAAAGCGGCTCCGGCATCTTTAAAAATGATGAACTGTCGGATGAAAAGGCTGCCGAGGACATAGATATCATCGGTCAATTCGGTGTAGGCTTCTACTCTGCGTTTATGGTTGCGAAGAAGGTTGAGGTTGTAAGTAAGGCTTACGGTGCAGATACCGCATACAAGTGGGTATCCACCGGAGCGGACGGTTATACAATCACGGAGACAGAACGCGACGGTCACGGCACAACGATAACCTTGACCCTCAAGGATGATACCGAGGATGAGAAATACTCACGTTTTACCTCCGAGTATGAGATAAGGAGCCTTGTAAAGCAGTACTCCGATTACATCCGTTACCCCATAAAGATGATGACTACAAGTCACGAGCTTAAGGAGGGGACAGAGGATGAGTATGAGGATATCCAAAAGGAGGAAACCCTCAACACCATGACTCCTATCTGGAAAAAGAACAAGAATGAGGTAAAGCCGGAGGAGTACAATCAGTTTTATAAGGATACATTTTATGACTACACGGATCCTCTTCGCGTAATTCACTCGTCTACGGAGGGTGCGGCAACGTACAATGCACTTCTCTTCATACCGGGCAGAGCGCCGTTTAACTACTACAGCAAGGACTTTGAAAAGGGGCTCCGACTTTATGCATCGGGCGTTCTTATCATGGAAACCTGCAAGGACCTTTTACCTGATTACTTCAGCTTTGTACGCGGTGTGGTTGACTCGGCCGACCTCTCGCTTAACATCTCACGTGAGATGCTGCAGCAGGACAGGCAGGTAAGCGTTATAGCAAAGCATCTTGAGAAAAAGATAAAGAGCGAGCTTCTCTCCATGCAAAGAAATGACCGTGAGAAATATGAGGAATTCTGGAAGCAATTCGGTATGCAGATAAAGTTCGGTGTTTATCAGAGTTTTGGTATGAACGTTGAAACACTTAAAGACCTTCTCATCTTCTATTCATCGTTTGAGTCGAAATACACAACACTTGAAGAATACGTATCACGTATGAAGGATGATCAGAAGTATATTTACTATGCATGCGGTGAATCCGTTGACCAGATTTCAAAGCTTCCTCAGGCAGAGCGTATCCTTGATAAGGGATATGAGATTCTCTATCTCACGGAAGATGTCGATGAATTTGCCCTCAAGACAATGCAGGCATACGACGACAAGGAAATCCGTTCCGTATCAGATGATGATCTCGGAATAGAGTCTGATGAGGATAAGGAAAACGTCAAGAAGCTTGATGAGGACAACAAGGAATTGTTTGACTTCATGAAGGAGGCTCTCGGCGACAAGGTTACGGCTGTACGTGCTTCCGGAAGACTTAAGTCTCACCCCGTATGTATCTCGACAGAGGGCGGTATTTCTCTTGAGATGGAGAAAGCGCTTTCAAATCAGCCGGATATGGCAAACAGAATCAAAGCACAGAAGGTTCTCGAGGTTAACACAAATCATAAGATTTTTAAAACGATTACCGAGCTTTTCAAAACGGACAGGGAAAAGGTAAAAACATATACCGAGCTTCTCTACAATCAGGCTCTTCTCATAGAGGGAATGCCGATTGAGGATCCGGCAGCTTTTGCAAATTCAATTTGCGAGCTTATGTAATCCTTAAAAATCATTCTGATTTCTGACCGGATTTTCTCTGAAAAAATCCGAATAAAATCTGATTTTTCTTTTGCTTTTTCGTGTGAAAAAAGCGTGGTTTTTGAGAGTGATTTTACCCTGATTTTTCGGGTAAATCGGAAAATTCAAAAAAAATGAAAAAATGGGCCATTGAGCGGACTTAACGACCGTTCGATGGCCTTTTTTTGCCGTTCATACTTTTTTTGTCTTCTTTTGGCCTCGAAAAGTATTCTATATATAGAGGGGTTTTTACGAAGGCCCCCGAGAAAAAAGGAGGATTTTTATGAAATCAATCACACTTACCGGAAGGCTTACGGCAGACCCTGAGGTGAAGGCTGTCGGAGACGGCAACATGAAGGTTGCAAATTTTTCGCTGGCAAACAATGACTCGGATAAAACCGACGGAGAATTCTACGAGGTTTGTTGCTGGGACAAGCTTGCGGTGTTCGCGGAAAATTATCTGAAAAAGGGAAACCGTATTCTCGTAAACGGTACATTTAACAATGAGAAGTATCTCGATAAGGAAGGCAAGCCTCGCGTGAGGTTCAAAATCACGGCTTACAAGGCGGAATTCGCCGAGTAAGGAATAACCATGCTTAAAAAGCGGTCGTTGTCCTCCATGCACCCCAATGCAAATAACTGAGACCAGGCTATGGTCACTTGCACTTTATTTTTTACAAACCCCCTATCATTTTGTCAACGGCCGCTTTTTAAATTTTCATTTTCAAAGATTTGATTTTTGGGCTAAAGGAGAATTATCAACATGAAAAAGAAGAAATCGGTGCGTATACTCTGCGCGCTGACAGTATTTATGCTGTTTATTTCAGGAGTTATCATTCGAGCTTCGGCGGAGTCTGTATCCGTCGGAGGCGGAGGATATGTAAATCTGCAAAATTATTGTGACGAGGGAGCAGGCTCGTATTCGACCACAAGTGAAAAGGCGTATATTTATGAAGAGCTTGACGGTACGCGTATGTATATGCGTATGCTTTATTTGTCCGATTCAAATAAAGGGGAGCCGAAGACCGACGATTCCGGGCTTCCGATGTGGCTCTATTGCGTTGAGTACGGCGCGGATATTTTTTCATACATAGAGCGCACGGCGGAAGCCACGGAAAGCAGCACGTACTGGAATACGATGAGCGCGGGGCAGCGTGAGGGTATCATGCTCGCCACTACCTACGGATTTCCGAACAGCAACCTCGGCATGTCTGCCGCGGATGCCTACGCTGCCACTCAGGCGCTCATCTGGGAATTCCAGACGGGCATACGGTCTTCGGCAAAAAGTGACGTAAAACAGGCGGTCACCTACAAAGGCACATATCTTGACGCAAATACAATGACGGATATCCTGACATATAGGTCTACCGGAGCCGAAAAACGCGGAATGACGGCGTACAGAAATCTGGTGTCAAAAGTATTCTCACACGGAAAAATGTCCGACTTTTCAGGGTCTAACGTGCTTCTTAAGTATGATAAAAAGGACAAGCTTTACAAGGCGGAGTTAACTGATAAAAACGGTATGCTTGCAGAGTGTGACATATATTGCGAGGGCTCGGGGCTCAAAGCTTCAAGGTCCGGTAACACACTTTATCTTTCGTCCGACAGGCTTATCTCGGACGTTAAAGTCTTGATGAAGAAAAAACTGCCGAATACATCGCCGCAGAATCTGGTTGTCATGTTGCCTAAAACCGACGGACAGGTGACTATACTGGGAAATGCCGCCCCCACGGTAGCGGAACGCATTTCGGTTACCGCTGACTTTACGAGCAAAACACAGCAGATTTCCGTTTATAAAAAGGGTGAGATTCTCAAGTGCTTTACGGATGGGGAGATTCATACTCCTGTTTATGAAATGGGGTATCTCTCAGGTTGTGTCGTAGATGTTTACGCTGCCGCGGAAATACGCAACACGGACGGTTCTCTGCTTGTGGCAAAGGATGAACTGGTTGACACGGTGACAACAAATGCGGAGGGACCTGCCATGACAAAGCCGCTCTATGACGGAGAGTATTATCTTCGTGAGAGAACGACACCGAAGGGATATATAAGAGCAACGGCGGATGCGCCTGTTTCTCTTTACGATGACGGTGAGGTCATACTTGAAAACTCGAGAGTAAGGTACAGTCTCTCATTTTCAAAGGTTCTGCTGAATGACGGAAAGATAAGCGAGGGACAGTTCGAGCTTTTGAAGCAGGTTTCGTTTGGCGTGTACAATTCGGAGCCTATAGAAAATCTGCCTGCGGATTCATTGCTTGAAATAATAAGGGTTTCCCCTGACGGGAAGTTTTATATGAGTGTAGATCTTCCGTTCGGACATGAATATTATCTTAAAGAGATTTCGACTGCGCAGGGGTATACATTGTCGAACGAAAAATACCCCTTGAAGGTGTTCGCGAGCGAGGGAAATGAGGCCTTTGAGAATACTATACTCAGGATGTTCGCAAACGCGGATGAAGCCATACCCAATGAGATGATACCTGTCAGTATAGAAAAGCCGGAGGTTGGGCTCACTGGAGGAACGCCTGCGGATTTCAGCAAGCCCGGTCCCATAACATATGACCCGTCTTCCGAAAAAATTGATTTTTACCTGGCGTCAGGCCTTTGCTCCGTATTTGTACTTGCAATAATACGCAAGAAGTTGTAAAATTTTCTGTAATTGAATTTTGCATTATTATGTAATTTAGTAAGGGGACCGAATTCATGAAAGTAATTTACAACGACGGAACAGTTGCAGAGTGTCCGAAGGAGGAAGAACTCCACGTAATAAGACACACGGCTGCGCATATCATGGCTCAGGCGATAAAGAGGCTTTGGCCGCAGGCAGATTTTGCTTACGGACCTGCAACGGACAAGGGCTTTTATTATGATGTTGACCTCGGTGACACAAAGCTCACGGACGAGGATCTTCTCGCAATAGAAAAAGAGATGAAGAAGATTACCAAAGAAAATCTTCCCATAAAGACATATACGCTTCCCCGTGAAGAGGCAATAAAGCATATGGAGGATCACCATGAGACCTATAAGGTTGAGCATATCGGCGACCTTCCCGAGGATGCTAAGATAAGCTTTTACTCACAGGGTGAGTACGTTGACATGTGCGTAGGTCCCCACTTAACGTATACCAAAGGGCTCAAGGCCTTCAAGATAACCGGTCAGTCCGGTGCATATTGGAAAGCAGATAAAAATAACAAGATGCTTACACGTATCTACGGAACGGCATTCGCAACGCAACAGGAGCTTGATGACCACATGAAGCTTCTTGAGGAGGCCGAGCGCCGCGACCACAGAAGAATAGGCAAGGAGATGCAACTCTTCATGATTTGCGAGGAGGGTCCGGGCTTCCCGTTCTTCCTTCCGAACGGTATGGCTTTGAAGAATGCACTTATTGACTACTGGAGAGACATCCACTACAGAGAAAATTACGTAGAGGTTTCTACTCCGCTTATCATGAACAGAAAGCTCTGGGAGACAAGCGGACATTGGGATCACTACAAGGACAATATGTACGCAACAAAGATTGATGATGAGGACTACTGCATAAAGCCCATGAACTGTCCGGGCGGCGTTATGGTCTATAAGAGTCAGCCGCATTCGTACAGAGAGCTTCCGCTTCGTGTGGGTGAGCTCGGACTTGTTCACAGACATGAGCTTAAGGGTGCGCTTCACGGACTTTTCCGTGTACGCTGCTTTACGCAGGATGACGCGCATATTTTCATGACCCGTGACCAGATAACCGAAGAGATAATGAACGTAGTTCATCTTATAGATGAGGTTTATAAGAAGTTCGGCTTCAAGTATTTTGTTGAGCTTTCGACAAGACCAGAGGATTCTATGGGCTCGGATGAGGACTGGGAGGCTGCGACAAACGGTCTTAAGGGTGCTCTTGAAAAGCTCGGTATGGATTATATCATCAACGAGGGTGACGGAGCATTCTACGGACCGAAGATAGACTTCCACCTTGAGGACTGTCTCGGACGTACATGGCAGTGCGGTACCATTCAGCTTGATTTCCAGATGCCGCTCAACTTTGACCTTGAGTATATCGACACGAACGGACAGCCGCAGAGACCTATAATGATTCACCGTGTATGCTTCGGCTCTATCGAGCGTTTCATAGGAATCATCACCGAGCATTTTGCGGGCAAATTCCCTGTATGGCTTGCTCCGACACAGGTAAAGGTTCTTCCTGTTTCCGAAAAGACTCTTGATTACTCAACGGAGGTCTATGAAAAGCTCAAGGCTCTCGGTATACGTGTCGAGCTTGACGACAGAAACGAGAAGATAGGCTACAAGATTCGTGAAGCACAGCAGGTTGCACGTGTCCCCTATATGCTTGTTCTCGGACCGAAAGAGTCTGAGACGGGCATGGTATCCGTACGTATGCGTGATACGGGCGAAACAGAGGTTATGCCTCTTGAGGCCTTCATCGAGAAGCTTCTCGGTGAGATAAAGGACAGAACATAAAAATTTGTATATCTTATTAAAACAATCACCTCAAAACACTAGGTTTTGAGGTGATTTCTTATAGTTATATTTATCAGTCTTTAAATTCAAGCGGCATACACTCAAACGGTAAATCTTTATCGGGAACAATTTTGCCGTCCTTCACAGTAACTTCATACGGAATATCATTTTCTTCGCACCACTTTGAAAGTTGCTCTATCTCGCGGCGGTAGAGGAACTGATCCCATTCACCTTTTACTATTTTACCGAGAATTTTTGGTGTTTCAAAAAGAGTCTGAATAAAATCAATATATTCGCACGGATCTTCCCGGTTAATCTTTGCAAAAGCTTCATTTGCAGCTTCTGAGTTCAACCCATTTATGAATGCAACTTCAATTTTATTGACATCAATTTTAGGTAATTTTAAGTATTCTGATTTTTTCTTGTCATCAATCTCATCTTCATCATAAATTTTATGATTTTTCGGATTCATAAAATAGAGACGGGGTTTAAAGAGATTCGGATAATCTTCAACATAGCAAAAGAGATTAACAAGATCCACCTGTTTTCTTGCCTTGATTTCACGAATTAGCTTTTTCCTGTTTCTATTTATTTTTTCTCCGTACTCTTTGGCAAGTTCCTTGCCGTTTGATAAAGTTGAGGAAAAAACAATTTCATACGGGAAATGGTTCTCTTCACACCATAAAGCGGCTCGTGAATATATGGCCTCGTCCATAATATCAAACCATTCTTTCTCAACATCTCTTCCGAGATATTCATAAAAAGCGTTTGCTTCCGTAAGGTCGTGAAAAAAGGCTGAAAAGATATCAGGATCTGCATTTTCAACTTCTTTCGCGTTTTTAATAACGATACTTGAATTCAAACTATGAATAAAATCTAATTGAAGTTTATATATGTCAACTTTAGGAATCATAATACATTTTTTTTTCTGAAAATCATCCATTTCATCCATGCAATGAATTTCGAAAGTCTCAGGATTTAACATATAGTAAGGAGACTTTCCATAGTTTGAATATGTCTCCATATATCCAATTAAGTTTACAAGATTAATTTTTTTCATTTGTTTATCCTCAAAAAGTAATTGTTCCACCAAACCATATATGGAAAGTGTGTGTATGGTCATGGTAGTGACCATACTGTCCGGATTTATGAACTTCAGGTGCTCCCCAAATTCCAATACTTTCAGCTAAATATCTTGCATGTCTTTGTGAAAATGTATAAATACCATAGTGTGTACTTTTTGCATAATTTTTTACATCTGTTTCTGTTCCTCGTACATATTTTTTAGAGTGGAGTAGATTATTTATTGCTGAAAGACAGTTAAGTGATGCCAGTGCTTCGAAATAATCCATTTTATAATGGTGTTTTTTCAAAACTCCACTTTCATCCACATAAGCCATTTGATAAACTTTTTCACGCTCTGGATACTTTGACTTGACATCGGATAATTTTTTTGTTTTTCTTTTTTTGATGTAGAGGCTTCATATATTATATTTACGACCATTCCCGCAAGCACAATAACGCCAATAACGCAAAGACCTACCAATAAACCTTCAAGCAACACCCAGCCAATACCTGGAACAAAAAGAGAACTTATTGCTGAAGCAACATAAACACCACTTCCTAAAGCAACTGCTTCTCTACCATCCTTATCACTGTTCATAACGGGGTTATTCATGCAATATGCATAAACATTATCTCTTTTTGTTGATTGTTTAGCAGAATGGTATTCGTCAGCGTTTAAGAATCTACCGGTTTCAGGGTCATAGTATCTTGACTGAAGGTAGTAAAGACTTGTATCTGTGTCATAGTAGTAACCACGGTAACGGAACGGATTAAGATTTCTTATTCCATCCTCATTGTAAGTATACGTAATATTTCCAAAACTTGCGAGTCTTCTTCCGAAATTCCATGTAAGGGCATTTCCTCTATATGTCAGAGGGTTACCCACATCATCATACGCTATAGTCTGTCCGTTAAAGGATGTCAGCTTATCAGCCCATACGGTATCATAACCGAAAGAAGATGTTTCGTTTTCTTTCAGTGTATATGGTTTTGTTCCGTCATCCGCTGTAGAGACAGTATATTCCTTTTTTATGAGAATATTTCCACGGACATCATACGTATACTCCCACTTGGTATCGTTATTTTCTACCGCTGTGAGC
>UQZY01000051.1 GCA_900545655.1 uncultured Oscillospiraceae bacterium | reverse complement strand
ATATTGTGAAGCGTTACAAAGATCAGAAGGATCTGCAGCATTCCGGCAAGACGTTTCCGTTGAGCTGGCAGACTAATGAGGATACGGTCCGCACCTATGTGGAGAACAACTGCACAAAATACGACAAGAAAGCACAGAATGCGTCCCTGACCCGTGAAAACGGAGCTTTTAATTTTGTGGCAGGAACGGAAGGACTGGAACTGAATGTGGATTCCGCAGTCAGAACCATTTCCATAAAAGTGTCACCTGATTTCTCTTTTGCGTTAATGTGTAGTATACACTGACCTCATTATAGCATTTAGAGAACATAAAGCGGTATTGGCAAAAAGGACAAAATTTTTGCAAAATATTTTATGAAAACCACTTAAACAGGGAGTATGATATGTACTTGAGCAATGTGATTTTTGACAGGCTGGAAAAAATGAAGTAAAATCAAAAATGCAAGCAACGAATAAAACATCATTTTTTTCGAAAGCGAGGGTGAAGATGGACGATAAAAATAATAAGGAAGAAAAGTTTCCGCATTTTTATGATGGCAAGCCCTGTGAGATTTGCGGCAAGGGACACTTAAGAGCTAAAGGTTCATATAGCTATAAATGTGATTATTGCAGAATATCTGTGAATATTACTCCGGCTTTCACTGTGGATTAATAGGACATACAAGTATAACACCCCAAAAAAGGATACAAAAAGAGCCCGTAACTAACATAGTTACGGGCTTTATCTTGTGGCAGCGGAATAGGGATTCGAACCCCAACAAACAGAGTCAGAGTCTGTCGTGCTACCGTTACACAATTCCGCTGTGTATAAGAAGCCGCGTTTGCAGCTTCTCAATCGTTAATTAAACTGCGCGCTGAACCTTTCCCGAACGAAGGCAACGTGTGCAAACATATACTCTCTTCGGAGTTCCGTTAACAACAGCTTTAACTCTTTTTACGTTTGGCTTCCATGTTCTGTTAGAACGTCTGTGTGAGTGGGATACAGCAATTCCGAAGGAAACATCCTTACCGCAGAATTCGCATTTTGCCATGTGTCGGCACCTCCTTTAAACTTTTGCGGCTACGCCGCTCAAATGCAACAGAGTTAGTTTAACAAAATACCGTACAAAATGCAAGAGTTTTTTTTAATAAATGAATGTTTTATTAAACTGTCGAAAAACTTTCGTCGATTCCGGCGTTGTATTCGCAGTCCATACCCGAATAAATCCTGAAAGTATAGAGTTGATTATTTGACCGAACAAAAATTCACACAAGAACATATACATCGCCGATTATGGAAACATGAACGGCTGTAAAAACCCTTTATTACAGCGCAATGAAACCTTTTGTCCTATTTTTCGTACAATCAATAAAAGCACGGTAAAAAGTAGTTGATTTTATTTCCTCTTTGGTCTATAATGTTCTCATAACAGAACATTTGTGCGCAGTTTGTTCGGCTGCGTTTGTTGCGGGAGGAATTAAATTGGCTGATAAAAATAAGGCTCTTGAAACGGCGATTGCTCAGATAGAAAGACAGTACGGTAAGGGTGCCATAATGAGACTTGGTCAGAATTCTTCAATGAATGTTGAAGCTATTTCGACCGGCTCGTTTACATTGGACATCGCTACGGGCATAGGCGGATTGCCGAGAGGACGAATCGTTGAGATTTACGGTCCGGAGTCTTCGGGTAAGACAACCCTTGCCCTTCATGCCGTTGCCGAGGCGCAGAAGATAGGTGGAGAGGCGGCTTTTATAGACGCGGAGCATGCGCTTGACCCTGTTTATGCGTCAAACCTCGGTGTTGACGTTGACTCACTCCTTGTATCACAGCCGGATAACGGTGAGCAGGCTCTTGAAATAGCCGAATCATTGGTTCGCTCGGGAGCTATTGACATTCTCGTTGTTGACTCCGTTGCGGCTCTTGTTCCTAAAGCCGAGATAGAGGGAGACATGGGAGACTCTCATGTCGGTCTTCATGCAAGACTCATGTCACAGGCTCTTCGTAAACTTGCCGGAGCAGTTGCAAAGTCAAATTGTATAATCATTTTTATTAATCAGCTCAGAGAAAAAGTAGGCGTGGTATACGGAAATCCGGAGGTTACAACCGGAGGACGTGCGTTGAAGTTTTATGCTTCCATGCGTATAGACGTGCGCAGAATTGAACAGCTTAAGGCTTCCGGAAGCGAGTTTATCGGTTCGAGAACAAGGGCAAAAATCGTAAAGAACAAGGTTGCTCCGCCGTTCAAGGAGGCTGAGTTTGACATCATTTACGGCCGCGGAATCGCAAAAGAGGGAGAAATCCTGGACGCGGCAGTAAATCTTGACATCATACACAAGAGCGGTGCGTGGTTCTCTTACGGAGACCAGCGTCTCGGACAGGGCAGAGAAAACGTTAAGAAGTATCTTCTTGACAACCCGGAGTTTATGGCAGAGGTTGAAAAACAGGTTAAAGACCATGTCTCAGAGCTTTCGAATCAGATGAGACCTTCGTACAAGGGCGGTCTGATGCACAGCACACCCGTGAACGTGCCGCCGACAGACATAAGCGCCGAGGAGCCTGTACCGACTACCGCCGCTTCCGCGAAAGCAAAGCTTGACATAACAGTTGATGACTGAGTTTAACCCTTGGCCGGAAAACTCCGTGATTTGCGATAGATGAGTGGTGACCGAAACGTGACGATAAAGGTGAAGCAGGGGCGTGGCAACAAGATCCATATTTTTCTTGACGGGGAATACGCTGCAACTGCAACCCTGCACTTTTGGTCCGTATATGGGCTGAAAAACGGTGATGAAATATCCGAGGACGAATGGGAAACTCTAAAGGATAAAATTGCATTTGAAAAGATGTACGGCCGCGCACTCGACTTGCTTGCCATACGTGACCATTCTGAGCGAGAACTCAGCGACAAGCTTTTGAAAAAGTGCGGCTTTGACACGAAGGCGCAAGTCGAGGATGTTTGTGCGGAGCTTAAGGAACGCGGTTATCTTGACGACCGCCGCTTTGCTACCGCATACGCGGAGGAGCTTATTCGCAGAAAACATCCTGCCCCTTCGGGGCTGCGCGCGGCACTGTTCGCAAAGGGGATACCCCGTGACATTGTAAACGAGGTTATGGATTCCGTTGAAATAGACACAAGGTCTTTTATAAACGAGCTTCTTGACACAAGGTACAGAAACGTTGACCTTACAAATGAGACCTTAAGGAACAGAACCTTCAGCGCTTTGCTCCGTTTGGGATATTCTTACAGTGAAATAAAGTCCGTGTTTTATGAAAGAACCCATATTGATTAGCTCATACAAAGGGCTTCGGTACTCTAAACACAGTTGTTTTTTATAATTCAAGTCTGTTGATGAAATTTTTATTTATGCTTTTTTGTTTTCCTGAATACATTTTACATTAGTCCTTTTAAAGCGAAGAGCAGTCACGGGTTTTCGTGACTGCTCTTTGCTGTTTATTAATCTTAAGTCAAAATTAAGAATCAATTGTTAAAAATATCTGAGATTAATTATGAAATTTTTTCAAAAATAAGGGGGAGAATTTCAGAAAACTCGTTATCCTCATCTGCGGGATTAACCTCTTCGAGAATTTTAAGTTTTCCGTCGTCGGTGAATTCATATGTATTATATACATTTACATCGATTTCATTATCCTTGCCTTCCGAGAAAAAGATTTTGTCGTCTTTAACTTTGAAGTTGCCCTCTTCACGGAGCTTGCCGATAAGCTCCATCTTCATGGCATCGGTTACTTCTTTAGCTATTTCATCGAGGTCTATTTCGTTTTCTTTCATTATTTCACTTGTTGTTTTACCGGGGTATAATTGAGCCAGGAATTCTTCTACGCTTATGTCTAAGTTCCTGTCTTTCAGTTCTTGCTCTATTGTGTATCTGAAAAGTTCTTCATATGACTTTTTCATAGAATCTCCAAAGGCCTTTACCGCAGAATCAATACTTTCGTTGGTGATTTCACCTCGGTAAGTACCGTCTTCATTGAAGGTCCATATGTAGTCGAAGGTGTAACCTTCAATTTTGATAAGATGTGCGACATCCTGCATGTCCTTTTCCGAAATAAGCTCATCGGTTACTTCTTTAGAGAAGTCCAAGGTTGTCTTCCATTTTCCTATGAATTTGTCTGATTCTTTGCTGCAGCCCGCAAAAACGAACATGAATGCAACAGCCAGTGCAGCAATGATAAACGATTTCATCTTTTTCATAAGTGTTTCTCCATTTTCGTATGATATTTACATTATACTGCAATCCTGTTGTTTTGTTAAGGGTGGCAGTATTGAGTAAAAGCAGATGCGTTGAGCGGTTATTCCCTTGTTTTTACGGGTAATTAATAGTATAATTATTTTCACGCGATTTCGGAAATTTTATAAAAAAGGAGATAATTTTATGCCGACACTTGCGAAAATAGTTTTCAGAGTTGTGGATTATGTTACTTATATTCCGCAGAACAAACACGAGATGCTTTATGACAGGGAAAAGGTTGTAAAGATAAAGAAAAACATACGCTATTCAAAGACGGATAAGCGTGAGTGTAAGCTTGATATCTACAGAATTCCGGGTAAAAAGCCGCAGCCTGTCATGTTTTACATACACGGAGGCGGATTTACTGCCGGAAGCAAATTCTGCCGTGAGGGACTTGCAACATGGATGGCAAAGCTCGGTATAGCTGTTGTAAACATCAACTACGGTCTTTCACCGAAGTACAACTTTAAAGAGTCCATGGGCATGATTTGTGAGGCTCTTGAGTGGCTCAACAAGAACGCAAGAAAGTATAACCTTGATACAAAGAGAGTATGCTTCGGCGGTGACTCATCGGGCGGATACTGTGCACTTTATCTTACGGATATATGCACAAATAAAAAGCTGCGTGAAGAGCTTGGCTTCAAAAAGCCTTCAATCACACCTGCGGGACTTTACACATGCTGTGGCATTTTTGATCTTGAGAAGATGCTCCGTATACCGGTTCTCGGACTTGTTTCCGGACTTCTTTCAAGAGATGTTATGGGTGCGACAAAGAAGCAGTTCAAGTCTCACCCGGACAGAGAACTCTGTAGCCCGATTAATTACGTAAACAAGAACTTCCCGAAGGAAATCTTTGTAAACTACTCAAAGAAGGATCTCCTTTGCGGCGGTCAGTCAGATAAACTTATGGAGCTTTACGATAAATACGGTCTTAAGTATACCGAGTGTCACTCAACAAAGCTTCTTGACAACCACTGCTACCAGCTCCTCTGGAACGGAGAGGCTTGTGACGCTCTTAACGAGGCTCTTTCAAAGTTTATAAAGGACTTCGTAGCAAATTCATAAACTTAAAAGTCAGGAGGCAGACATGGCAAAGATAGGAATGATATCACTCGGATGTCCTAAAAATCAGGTGGATGCCGAACTTCTGCTTGCAAAGCTTGCGGATGCCGGATACGAGATTTCCGGTGAAATCTGCGGCTGTGACGCAGTTATAATAAACACCTGCGGCTTTATTGAGGATGCAAAGCGTGAGGCGATAGACAATATTCTTGAAATGGCAGAGTACAAGGATGCCGGAGAGATTAAAAAAATAATAGTTACCGGCTGCCTTGCCGAACGCTACAGAGAAGAGATACTCACAGAGCTTCCCGAGGTGGACGCCGTTGTGGGTATAGGTGAAAACAAAGATATTTGCGGTATTGTAGAGCAGACGCTTTCATCGGATACACCCGTAACCGCATTTTCGGAAAAGGAAAACCTTCCTCTTGAAGGACGGAGACTTCTTACTACACCTGAATACTGGGCTTATCTTAAAATTGCCGAGGGCTGCTCCAACCATTGCGCATACTGCGCCATACCAAGTATACGGGGCGAGTTCCGCAGCCGTGATATGGAGAGTATCCTTGAAGAAGCGAGGGCTTTGGCTGAGGATGGAATAAAAGAGCTTATAGTTATAGCACAGGATACCACAAGATACGGAGAGGACATATACAGAAAGCCTTCCCTTGCAAAGCTTCTTCGTGAGCTTTGTAAGATAGAGAAGCTTTCATGGATAAGAATTCTCTATTGCTATCCCGACAGAATTACCGATGAACTTCTTGACACCATAGCGGATGAGGAAAAGATATGTAATTACATCGACCTGCCGCTTCAACATGCAAACGGTGAGGTTCTCAGAACTATGAATCGCCACGGTAACAGGGAAACCCTGACCGCACTCATAGAAAAAATAAGGGAGAAGATTCCGGATGTATGCATACGCACGACGTTTATAACAGGCTTCCCCGGGGAGACCGACGAGCAGTTTACAGACCTTGCGGAATTTGTAAAGGACATAAAATTCGACAGGCTCGGCTGCTTCCCGTATTCACCGGAGGACGGCACCCCGGCGGCTGACTTTGACGGTCAGATTGACGATGATGAGAAAGTTCACCGCGGAGAGTTGATTATGGACAGTCAGTATGGTATAGTTGTTGAACACAACAAAAGTCTTGTAGGTAAAACACTTAAGACGATAGTTGACGGGTATAACCCTTATACCGACTCTTACGAGGGGCGTACCTTCAGGGACGCACCTGAGATAGACGGAAAGGTTACCTTTATCTGTGACGGCGCTCTGAATCCCGGTGATTTTGCAGATGTCCTTATAACCGGAATAAACGAGTATGACCTTATAGGTGAGGTAAAACACAAAAAGTAAACTCCGGAGGTTTTGATTGCTTTATGAACACACCGAATAAACTTACAATCGCCAGGATGATTCTTACCCCGATTTTTTTAATCCTGTTTACGGTTGAATCAATTCCGTATCACTACGTTCTGGCAATGATAGTTTTCATTGTGGGATCGCTTACGGATCTCTTTGACGGAAAAATTGCGAGAAAATACAATATCATCACAAACTTCGGAAAGCTTGCAGACCCGCTTGCAGACAAGATGCTTACAACATCCGCACTTCTCGGCTTTATGGCCATGGGATACTGCAATGTATGGATTTTATTTCTGATTCTCTTCCGTGAGTTCGGAATAAGCTCGATAAGACTTGTCGCTGCTTCGGAGGGAGTTGTAATTCCCGCGAACATATGGGGAAAGGTAAAGACGACATCTCAGATGGTATCAACGATAGTTATCATGCTTCTCCTTACTCTGCAAAAGGATTTCTCCGTTATTCCGTCAGCCTTCAATCTTCCTCTTGTATCAAATATCCTGCTTGGAATAACGGCATTACTCACAATTATATCCGGAGTAACATATGTTATACAGGGTACAAAAGTAATTGACTTTTCAAAATAACTTGCTATTATAATAGTTACCTGATAACTTAATAGGGCATTGATCGGGAAGAGTAGTACAGTGTTACGCAACAGAGAAAAGGAGTCGTCGGCTGAAAGCTCCTTTTGCGGAAGGTGTATGAAGTGCGCCCGGGAGTCCGTATGGTTTTTAAAGAGTTATAAACACGGAGTGGAACCGCGGAAAAGTTTTTCGCCTCCGTCGCCGGTCATTGTACCGTGCGGCGGAGTTTTTATTTTTATCCCCGCCTTAGAAGGAGATGACAGTATGCATATGAATCCCGTAATAAAGATGTTTAAGTATATGGCGGAAGACGTGCGCTGTGTAAAAGAACGTGACCCCGCAGCAAGAGGTACTGTTGAGGTGCTTTTTCTCTATCCGGGTCTTCATGCGATATGGACTTACAGGATTGCGCACTTTTTTCAAAACAGACATTTTTATTTTCTCGCCCGTGCCCTTTCCCAGCATGCGGCAAAGACTACCGGAATAGAAATTCACCCCGGTGCAAGGATAGGACGCAGGTTTTTTATTGACCACGGACACGGGGTGGTTATAGGGGAAACCACGGAGATAGGCGATGACGTTACCATATATCAGGGCGTTACGCTCGGAGGTACAGGAAAGGACAAGGGAAAGCGTCACCCGACCATAGGGAACAATGTAATGATAGGCTCAGGTGCAAAGGTTCTCGGCCCCTTTAAGGTCGGTGACAACTCAAATATTGCATCGGGCGCGGTTGTTCTTGATGAAATTCCCGCAAACTCAACTGCGGTAGGTGTTCCTGCTCAGATTGTAAGGCGTGACGGAATACGCATTGATAACCTTGACCAGATTCACGTACCAGACCCGATTAAACAGGAAATAAATGCCCTTCAGGCTCAGATAGATGAACTTAAAAAGCAACAAAAGTAATTTGTTGAAGAGAGGAAACCGGAAATGAAAATTTTTAATACGCTCACAAGAAAAAAAGAAGAACTCACGCCGATTACCCCGGGAGAGTACAGGATTTATGCGTGCGGACCGACTGTATACAACTATATACACATCGGCAATGCACGTCCGCTCTGTGTTTTTGACGTCCTTCGGAGATACCTTGAGTACAGAGGCAACAAGGTGACCTTCGTACAGAATTTCACGGATATTGATGACAAGATAATCAAGAAAGCGAATGAGGAAGGAACGGATTATCTCACGGTTGCGAAAAAATACATCGACGAGTATTGGACAGACGCAAAGGGTCTTAACATAAGGCCGGCGGATATCCACCCCAAGGCAACCGAAAATATCGACGAGATAATAGAGATAATAAAAACACTTATTGAGAAGGGTCATGCGTATGCCGTGGACAACGGCGATGTATACTTCTCCACAAAGACCTTCCCCGAATACGGAAAGCTCTCGCATCAGCCGCTTGAGGACCTTGAGGCGGGCGCACGTATCAATATCGGAGAGCTCAAGAGAGACCCTGTTGACTTTGCTCTCTGGAAGGCTGCAAAGCCGGGCGAGCCGTACTGGGAGTCTCCGTGGGGCAACGGCAGACCGGGATGGCATATCGAGTGCTCCGCCATGAACAGAAGATATCTCGGTGAGACTATAGATATACATTGCGGAGGACAGGACCTTATCTTCCCGCACCATGAGAATGAGATTGCCCAGTCAGAGTGTTGCAATGACGCGCCGTTTGCGCATTACTGGATGCACAACGGGTATATCAATGTTGACAATGTAAAGATGTCAAAAAGTCTCGGAAACTTTTTCACGGTAAGAGATGTTGCCGAAAAATACGGCTATGAGCCTATAAGATACCTTATGATTTCCTCTCATTACAGGAGCCCGATAAACTACAGCGTTGAAACCATCGAGCAATGTGAATCAGCTCTCACCAGGCTCTATACCTGCCGTGACAGTCTTGACTTTGCATTGAGCAAGGCAAAGTCCGATTCAAAGCCGCAGGATTTTGAAACAAAGAAGAAACTTGATTCACACAGGACGGACTTTATTGACGCGATGGATGATGATCTCAACACGGCAGATGCTCTTGCGGCGGTATACGACCTTGTAAGAGATATAAACTCACTGGTTCTTTCCGAGGACTCCTCCGAAAACATAATTGAGTACGCAATCGAGGAGTTTGATGAGCTTACGGGTGTTCTCGGTCTTGTTTATAACAGAAAAGCCGAGGAGCTTGACATCGATATCGAAAAGCTTATCGAGGAGAGGAACACGGCAAGGAAGAACAAGGACTTTGCGCTTGCAGATAAGATACGTGACGACCTCAAGGCTCAGGGTATTGTTCTTGAGGACACACCGCAGGGAGTTAAGTGGCACAAAGCTTAACAAACAGCTTTTGGTTAAAAGTATAAGTCTTAAGACGTATTTAGCATTTGAAATAAGAATTATATTCTTAAAAGATACGTTTTTTAAGGTAATAAATAAACCAATAATAAAAGGGCAGTAATCGTTCAAAAAACGGTTACTGCCCTTTTTCAACAAAAGTTTTGACAACAATTTTGGACAAAATGCACTACTTTCTTGTTAAAAATATAACTATTAAGTGCTTTTTGTCTAATATGTATATTATTTTTAGACAATGTCAAAAAAAATTGTAAAAATGTGTTGACATTTATTTTTTCATGGTGTATAGTGTGTATTGTA
>UQZY01000050.1 GCA_900545655.1 uncultured Oscillospiraceae bacterium | reverse complement strand
TATACATAAATATGTATATTGATAAAATTTTATCAATCTGCGAAAAAAGCCATGAGCTTTTATTGATAATATGCAAAATTTATTATTGATATTTGTTAAATTTATGAATAAAAATATCAATAACATGGTGCTAGAATATGAATCGCAGAGAAAATAAAATGCACAAAAGAGAATTAATGAAAGGCGGATGTTTTGTATGCTTGAAAGACAAAAAGAAATCGTTGTGGAAGTTGGAAAATATTTGTTTGAAAGAGGTTTTACACAGCTTTCAGGAGGCAATATCAGTGTCAGAGATCCGGAGACAAACCTTGTAGCTATAAAGCCGAGCGGAGTGGCTTACGGTGTTATGAAGCCGGAGGATGTTATCATCGTTGATATTGACGGAAATGTTGTTGAAGGCACCTTGAGTCCGTCTATTGAAACGGGTATGCACACGGGTGTATACAGAAACAGACCTGACATAAATGCGGTTGTACATTGTCACACCCCGTTTGTTATTGCATGGTCTTTGAAAAATGAACCATATATTCCTACGGTAACAGTAAGCCAATATGTAACAAACGGCGCAATTAAGATTGCCCCGCTTGAGGGAGCCGGCTCACCGGACCTTGCCAAGGCAGCTATAGAGACACTGGGTCCTGATTATGCAATTGGATTAAAGGGTCATGGATTACTTACATGCGGTCCGGATATGAAATGGGCGCTTGAAGCAGCTCTCGTGACGGAAGATGCAGCTAAAATTGCCTGCACATGTAAGGCTATGGGCGGAGAAACATGTTTCTTCGACAAGGAGCTTGGTGAAATGGAGGGCTTTGATGCTCTCGCAAGAATTGCAGGTCTTTAATGGCCTGAACATTGATTTTGTATAAAAGTTTCAGAGCAAATTAGATGAGAGATTTCTCCTGTTTATTTGGTTTTTGTATTTCGTTGTCCGATACACACAATATTTTCAGGAGAAATCTTTTTTTATTCAATATGTTATATGTAAATGGCAGTAATTCGGAGGAGAGTAAAAATGATTAAAGTAGGATTCGCAACAACAAATGATCCTGCAAATCTTGATAACAAAAATATCATTGCGTTCACCGAGCTTGCTCAAAAAAACGGCTGTGAAGTTGTAATGGGCGAATCGGAGTTCTTTGAGCCTGAAGAGGCAAGGAAGATTGCCGACGGATTTAAAGATTGTGATTTGATTGTTGTCATGGTAAAGGGTTTTACATGGTTTGGTGAATGTATAAAGGAGTTCACGAAGCTCGGTGTACCTGTTTGCTGTTGGGCTGTACCCGAACCTCAGAGAGAGGGCGTATTATTATTCAATTCTATGACCGGGCTTAACCTTTTTACAAGTGTGGCAAACTCAGGACATGAGGTTCCGGTTGTAAAGTGGTTATACGGAGATGTGAAGGATGCTCTTTTTATGGAAAGATTTATCACTACCATAGGAGCTATCAGATGTGTTAAAGCAATAAAAGGAAAGAAAATTGCAATTGCCGGAGGCGTCGCAGAGGGATTCGTAAATCTGGAATATAGCAAGGATAAGGTTGAGAATCGTTTTGACGTAAAAATAGAAGAAGTAGATATTGACAAAATCATTGACTCGGTTCTTGAAATGAAGGACGAAGAAGTTAATGATCTTGCCATGGAAATAAAGAACAGTGCAAGTTCATTTTCGGCGGATGAAAAAAGATTTATAAAATCCTGCAAGCTTATTAAGGTTATAAAAAAATATTTTGAAGAAAATGATTATGCCGGAATGGCTATCGCATGTTGGACTCGATTTCAGGAAAGACTGGATATTTTCCCGTGCATGGCGTATGGATATCTTTGTGATCACGGATATCCTGTTGCCTGTGAGGGAGACCTGTTAGGTCTTATAAGCATGATTATGCTTTCCGCTGCGACTCAGAAAAAATCCGCACTTATGGATATGGTGCAGGTGGACCCGGACTTTAACGGTGTTGTATGGTGGCATTGCGGAATAGGTCTGTTGAGTTATGCCGACGAAAACGGAATGGAAATAAAAGAGTATCCCAGTGCGCCTGATGCACCGAAGGATCCGGGAACGGTCGGAGATTTGGTGTTTAACAAACAACAGGCGAGCATTTTCCGAGTTGCGGATGACGGAGACAGATTCTTCGCTATGAGTGCTGAGATTGGAAAACAGCGTGACAGGGGACACGACGGCGTAAGGGCATGGTTTACAAACCTTTGCATGGATGGAGATTCTGTAAGTGTTCCGGAGTTTTTAGAAACATTCACTAAAAATGCGCTTCCGCATCATTACGCAATGTCAGGAGGATGTGGGGAGGCAATGCTGATAGAGGCTTGTAAAATATTCGGAATGAAGATAATAAAAAAAGAAAAATATCATGATTATTTATAAATGAACCAGGAGGTTAGAAGTGAAAGCTATAGTTGCATATGGTGCAAAAGATTACAGATTTTGCGAAATAGATACTCCCAAAGCAGGAAAGGGAGAAATACTGATAAAAATTGAGGCGGCCGGAATCTGCGCTTCTGACAGAGCCGTATATATGGGCGGTGATCCGTGGGGCGGTATTGATTCTCCGAGAACACCCGGACATGAATTCGTCGGGATAGTAGTGGAAGTCGGACCCGGTGCGGAGGAAAAAGGCTTTGTTCCGGGAGACAGAGTTACCGCAGAGTGTATCATGCCGTGCGGAAAGTGTTATTACTGTAAACGAGGACTTTATCATCTTTGTGACGATGAAAACGGATTTCTTGAGGGTGGCTTTGCAGAATACATGATTCTTCCTGAGAATTCACTGATTCACAAAGTATCGAAGGATATCCCGGCGGCAGAAGCAGCTCTTTGTGAACCCCTTTCATGCTCTGCATATGCAGTAAACCAGACGGGAATGGGAATGGAAGATACGGTTGTTGTTTCAGGTCTTGGAGCAATAGGAATGGGAATGCTTCAGTTTGCGTTACTCAGAAATCCCAAAAGGGTTATCGGAATAGATACTAATGAAGCTCTTTGTGATATAGCAAAAAAACTCGGAGCAGCAGAGGTTCTGAACCCCATGAAAGAAAATGTTACAGAAAGAATTATGGAATTAACCGACGGAGTTGGCTGCGACATCTATATGGAGGCAACCGGAAATCCGGCTTCGGTAGTAACGGGGATGGACTGTCTCAGAAAACAGGGAATGCTCTTTATTTACAGTGTTTTTAAGAAAAAAGCAGAAATTGATCTTAATCAGATAAGTGAATTTAAAGAGCTTAGAGTAATAGGAGGACACCTTAGTCCCGGTGCTTTTCCTTATACGATTGAGTGTTTGGAAAAAGGTAAAATCAATGCAAATGTCATGGTTACGGATATATTTGACCTGAGCGAAATTGATGAAGCTATGACGGCAAAAAAGCCGGACGGTGTTTCAATAAAAACAATTTTAGTACCATAAGAGAGGAAAATCGTAATGAGAATTTGGATTACTGCACCATTTCAGGATTTTTATCTTGAGGAATTAAAAAAAGATAACGAGGTTTGCTATGAAAATTGGTTTGATACCGGAATTATCCGTGAGGGTAAGGGATTGGCGGATCTTTTAAATGAAAAGAAAACAGAAATATTTGTAACAGAGGAAGATGTTGTTCAAAAGGAAGTTTTTGAGCAGTGCCAGGATCTTAAGATGCTCGTTGTTTGCAGAGCCGGCACTTCCAACATTGACCTTGAAGCAGCAAAGAAAAACGGGGTTATAGTTGTTAACACACCCGGAAGAAATGCCGTAGGCGTTGCCGAAATGGTAGTGGGAATGATGATTAGCATTTCGAGAAATTTTTTCAAGGGCGAAAAAATGATTCGCGACGGAAAATGGACAGAAGATTATTATTTTAAGTCCTTCGGAACCGAGCTTGACGGCAGTGTTGTTGGATTTGTAGGGTTCGGAAACGTTGCAAAGGAAACAGCGAAGCGTCTCGCGGCATTTAATATGAAAATTTTAGCATATGACCCGTATGTTTCGGCAGAAATCATGAAGGAATACAACGCGGAAAAGCTTGAAAATCTTGAAGAACTGATATCAAGAAGTGATTACGTGTCCAATCATTTGCCGGTTACACCTGATACAAGGGGAATGCTTGACAAAGAGCTTCTTTCACATATGAAGAAAACTGCATATTTTGTGAACTCAGCAAGAACAGCAACGACAAACGAAGAGGACGTTCTTAACCTTCTTCGCGAAAACAAAATAGCGGGTGCTGCGTTTGATGTGTACGGAGAGGAGCCTCTCAGCCCGGATAGTGATTATCTGAAGCTTGAAAATGCAGAGCTTCTCCCTCATATCGGAGGATCAACATACAATGCAATTGAGAAGCATTCAAAAATGAGCTTTGAGGCAATAAAAGCATTTAAAGAAAATAAAAAAATTGATAACAGAGTTGTTTAAACCCGGGAGAATAATGTGAAAAAGTATGCGTTAGTTTTTGATGCGGGAACAGGAGCCGGCAGGTGTAATCTCTTTGACCAGACGGGCAAGTTGGTTTCCTATGCTTATCAAGAGTGGGAATATTCTGATGACCCTTCCGCAAATTATAAAGAAGCTATGCTTTTTGATGCGGAGAATTTTAAAAGGATTCTATTTTCACTTTGCCGCAGGGTAATAGCACAGGCGGGAGTATCTGCAGATGAAATTGTTGCCGTGAGTACAACATCTCAAAGAGAAGGTATGGTATGGCTTGACTGTCTCGGAAAAGAAATATATGCCGCACCAAGTGTTGATTTGAGAGGCGAGGCTCTTGCAGACGACCTTTTAGAGAAGGAAAAATTTATAAAAGGGATAACCGGTCTGCCTGTATCGGGAATGTTTGGCCTTGCACGGCTTCTTTGGTATAAAAAATTCAATAAAAAAATCTATGATCAAATTGATACGGTCATGATGATAAGCGATTGGATATGTTATCTGTTATGCGGTGTCAAAATAAGTGAGCCGGCTATTGCATCATCATCACAGCTGTTTGACGTTAAAAACAAAAAATGGTCAAAGGAGCTTTTGAAGGAATTTAATCTTCGAACTGACATGTTTCCAAAAATAGCTGAATTCGGAGAACAGGTCGGCTCGGTATCAAAGGAAGCAGCTCTTGAAACCGGATTAAAAGAAGGAACTCCGGTTATTTGCGGGACGGCTGATTCTCAAGCCGGTCTTGTCGGAATGAACGTGTTGAAGAGCGGAATGGTTGCAGCTGTTGCCGGTACAACAACTCCGGTAATGCGTGTTTTAGATAGGTGCGAGATTGACGACCATGTTTTTACAAATTGCCATGGGTTATCCGGATTATGGCTGCATGAAGGGAATGCCGGAATAACGGGTCTGGCCTTAAGATGGGCAAGAGATTTATTCCATACGGACTACACAAAAATGACAGAGGCAGCAATGCCTGTACCGCCGGGGTGCGACGGTATGAGATGCTTTTCCGGTCATGAAATTGCAGGAAAAAGATCTTCTGATGCATGCTCCGGGTTTGTGTTTCCAACGCCTTGGGTTCTTGAAAACTACGGCTGGGGTCATTTTTGCAGGGCTGTGTACGAGGCAAACTGTTACGCTGTTCGTGCGAACCTTGATGCAATAAAGGCAGAAACCGGAACCCCGTTATATGTGTGTGGCGGACAGACTGTATCTGATTTCTATAACGGCTTGCTGGCCGATATATGTGAAAGAGAAGTTATCACACAAAAGGAAAGTGAAATCACCAGTCTTGGTATTGCCATGGGTGCCTTTTCAGGCGTCGGATTTTATAAGGATGTTCGGGAAGCGGCACAGGAAATGAGCCATACCGGAAAAATATATGAACCCGTGCATGATTATCATGAACATTACGAAGATTGGTTAAAAAGGTATTAACAAAAGGAGATGAAAGAATATGATTACATCATTCACACATTATTTAAAAACAACAATCGAGTTCGGAAACGGAAAACATTACGAAATAAAAAACTTGATTGAAGAGCTGGATGCAAAAAAGGTGCTGCTTGTATGTGATCCTACAGTGTACAGCCTCGGAATAGCCAATGATATTTTATCGGCTATTGACGGAGCAGGGGCTTCGGCAGTTACATTTACGGAGGTTGAGCCGGACCCGAAGGTTAAAACTGTTGATAAGTGCGGAGAGCTTTGCAAGGGTGAGAACTGTGACCTTGTCATTGTTGCCGGAGGCGGAAGTGCTATGGATATAGCAAAGGGCGCAGCAATTTTGGCGACAAACGGAGGAAGCATCCATGACTATCTTGCAGGACGTGGAGAGGATATAAAGGAGCCTGTGAATCCTCCGATTCCTCTTATTGCAATTCCTACAACATCCGGTTCCGGTTCAGAGGTTTCGGAATGCATAGTAATTGTTGATACAAACAATATCAAGGATATTATGTTTAGTCCGATGCTTGCGGCAACGTATGCAGTTATTGATCCGGAATTGACATACAGCGTTCCGAAAAATACAACAATCAATACGGGGCTTGATGTTTTGTCACATGCACTGGAGGCTTTTTCATCAGTTGTGGATGATGCCATATCAGAGCTTATGGCGCTTGAGGCTTTAAGAATTGTTTTCAAAAGCTTACCGTTATGTGTAAATCAAAATGATAAAGAAGCTCGTAACGAAATGGCTTATGCATCACTTCTTGCAGGAGTTGCACAAAGTAAATGCGGATGTGTTATTCCTCATGCTGCGAGCTGCCCTTTGACAGTTTATCATAATGTTCCGCACGGTCTCGGATGCGGAGTCCTTCAGATTCCGACAGTAGAATACAATCGGGACGTATGTGAAGAAAAGTATAAAAGAGTATTAGAATTTACCGGAGACAACATTTTCGGAAATGCAAATGCAGCAGATGTACTGGTCGGAAAAATCAGAAAGCTGTTTGAGGATATCGGAGTAGAAGAAAAACTGAATCTCGGAAATGTTACAGAGGATGAACTTAAAAAATATGCATCAGATGCCATGATGGATGATGGTGTAAATGTAAATCCAAGGTCAGTCAGCGAAGAAGACCTGATAAAGATTTATAAAATGGTTTTGAAATAATTTGTTTGAAAAAACAAGGAGGAAAAAACATGAATAATTGGACAGAACCACGCCCGTCGATGATCGATTTGGGAAAGAAATCAAAAGTAGCCCTTCTCGCAGGATGCGGAGGGGGAGGAGATATCATGAACACGATTCCGGTTATGAATCTCCTGAAAAAACTCGGTGTAGAAAAATTTGTTTTGGCAGACATCGGCTGCAAATGGTGGGAGTTTAACGGTGAGATGGCTCTCGGTGGAGAAGTTATTGATCTTGACTGGCTGCAGCCATCTGAAAGGCTTAGTGAAAACGTTGCAATCATCAGCAAGGAAACAAAGGTTGTTGGAGGACATGGCAAGGGAGAATATCTACATGAGTCTCTGATGAAAAATGTTCTGGAAGATACTGTTATTGCTACAATAAGTCTTCGTAAAGGTGTGCCTGGCATCATGCAGGGCTTCAGAGACCTTATTGCAGAATATGGAGCAGATTTGTTTGTTACTGTAGATATCGGCGCAGATGCCTTCTTCACAGGAACAGAAACACAGGTTCAGTCACCGTTGATAGATGCAATTTCTATCCTGTGCGCTTCAGAGCTGGAGATTCCGGGTGTATACGGAGTAAATGCAATCGGCGGAGATGCTGAAATGCCCATGGAGCATATCATAAGGAATATCGGTATTGCTATGCAAAAGGGAGCTTTCATCGGCGGTAACGGCCTTACTCATGAAGACATTAACACCTACGGCGAAATCCTTAAGTGGATTCCGGGTGAAGAGGTGGAAAAGTGGCCATATGAAGCAGCTCAGGGACATTTCGGAACATTTTATTGCAAGCGACTTTGGTCGGTTGAAATGACACCTGCGGCAGCATTCACATTCTTCTTTGATCCTGATATCCTGAGAGAGGTTAATCCTATTGTCAATGCAATAAAGGATACAAAAACCCTGCAAGAGGCAGAAGAAATAATTATGAAGGAATTCAACCTGTTCCCTGAAACAAGACTTCCGGTCATCATAACTGCGCCGACTGCACCGCAGATTCCGGATTAATATTTTCAGACTGATAAAGAATTGCCAGAGGAGGCTATAAGATGGAAAAGAAAAAGAAAGTTTTTACAGGCGTAGTTACTATGCTTGTTATACTATTTGGATTATTACGAATTGCAATTTTTACGCGATACCATATGGTCAGCCCATTCCTTCCTGAAATTGCAAGAAATTTAGACACGACAATTGTTGTTATAGGTCTTGCCCTGTCTATCAGATCCGCAATGGGATTTTTAGGCCCTGTTTGGGGAGGCATCATTGACCTGTTCGGAAAGAAAAATTCACTTTTGATTGCATTGCTTACCTTTGCAGCAAGCTACGCGGCAATTTATTTCTTCCCGAGCTTCCCATGCTTTGTTGTTGCATTGCCTATTTCATACGCAGCAACACTTACCTTTGACTCGGCGATGTATTCTTATCTGAGTGAAATGATTCCATACGAAGGCAGAGGACGTATGACTGCAGTACTTGAAGCTGCATATGCTCTCGGATTTATGATTGGTTCACCGGTTGCAGGCGTTCTTATGGAAAACTTCGGATGGGCTGTACCATTTGTTTTAATGGCAGCTATCGCAGTAGTTTTTGCATTGATTTTAGGATTCATTCTTCCGAAAGAAGGAGAAAAAAGATTCGGAATTGATGCATCTGTTACTCATGAGCTGGAGGAAGGTACTGAGGAAAAGGGTTCATATTTCCACAGACTTTCACTTGTACTTAAGGATAAAAACGCATTGGCTGCCCTGCTTACCGGTACGCTTCTTATGGGAGGAAACTGGTTCTGCCAGACAATGTACGGAGGCTGGCTCGAAGATAATTTTGATCAAAGCCTGTCTGAAATCGGTTATATTTCCGCAGCGTTTGGCTTTGCAGTATTTGTAGGTTCTCTTCTTTGCCTTATACTCACGGACAAATTGGGTAAAACAAAAGCAATGAAGCTTGGTGCTATTGTTACGATTTGCGGTGGAGTAATAGCAGCTCTTACAAACCAAAGCTCACTTATTATAGGAAGTATCGGTCTTTTCCTTTACTTCGCGTTTGTTGAATTTGCAACAGAGGCTTGTATTTCTCTTTGTACCGATGTAAGAGCGGAGATACGCGGAACGGTTATTGGATCAAGTTTCGGAGCACTTGCAATAGGAAGTACGGTGGGAACAGGTGTTTCGCCTATTCTTTACACGAAGTTTGGATATACACCGTGTATTATCATAGGCACAATTATAGTTGCAGTAGCGTTAATTGTAATTATTAAAGTTCTTACTCCGGGATTTGCCAGCAAAGAAAACTGATTTTTCATGGAATAACTCCCCTGTGTGGTATTTATGAACGGTAATAGTTGACATTAGTGAAAGATGAATAATATAATGACATGTATAGATGGTACTATTAATAAAACATACAGGGGAATATAGATATGAAAAAGGATATAACAATAACAATCGATGAAGAACTTATTAAGGTAGCGGAGAGATATGAGGCTGAAACGTCAAAAAGCGTCTCACATTTTTTTGAACATGCGGGATACTTGATGCTTGCAAGAAACAGTATCGCATCAGGCGGCAACTTCTCCTTTGAAAAGGGAACAGGAACTATCCGCCTTGATGCAATGCCTGCGGCAGGTGAAAGTTTTTACGAAAAAACGGAAACGAATATTTTGCCTAAAGAACCGCTGTCAAATAAGCAAATAGTAAAAGCTTTTGCTGAGTACCTTCACAAGTATCTGGAGGGAGTTACAGATGAATATCACTGGAAGTACGAGGTGGATCCGGAAAGCCACGTCAGTTGGATGACCCCGGAACTTTACTCGGGAGAAACAGATGACGACTGTAATAGATTTTTGGAGTGCTGCGGTGAAGCACTTAACAGAGGAATCGATAACGGTGACAGTCAACTCGTTTTTGAAGCAATCAGGTTGTGTATGGATTGGGTAGGCGCCTTTTACGATTTCAGACGCGGTCCGCAAAAGGGAAATGAAACTGTAGTTAAAAAGCTTCTTGAAGAGGGAATCATTGTAGAATTCATGAGAAAAAACAGGGAACATATCCTGTCCGGAAACATTGAATTACTTGATTATTATACATCCGGTTGGGCAATTGTATGGTATGTACTTGACCCTGATGAAATGGTGATTCTCGGCTCAAGAGAGGTATGCGGCCTTAATAAAATTCTCATTGATTTTAAAAAAGACTATAACATTGAAAAATTACCGAGAGAACTCAACTTCGGACAGTTGGTTTATCGGGATAACAGAAGATTTATTGAGGGAATAAAATACGTTTATACCCCTAAAGGAAAACTTAAGATGTATAAAAAAATACTGAAGATATTAAATACCGTGAAGG
>UQZY01000049.1 GCA_900545655.1 uncultured Oscillospiraceae bacterium | reverse complement strand
GCATAAACTTTTTCAACATAACCGACAAAAACGAAATAAAGTTTTTGAGAGAAAACCTCTGAAAATTTGATGTAATAACAGACAGTCGGACGGCAAAAAAAAAGTAACCATAAAAAAATCACCTCATAGTATGCTTTGAGGTGATTTTTAATGGGTTTTATTCAAAATTTAACTGAAAAAATGTTTTCGGGCAGTCAGTTCTACGGGATATGGGAAAAATATATAAGCACTCTTGAGAATTGTCTTAAGTCGGGATTTGATATGCCTGAATCCGACCGTAAAAAGATAATGGAGTTTATAGCGGATGCCTATGAAAAGCTGGGCGACAAGGCGGAGGCAGTATCCTGGCGCGCACGTGCCATGGCCGAGGCTGTTTCCGCAGAATCAAAGAGGATTTAACAGTCGATTTTCATTTTGTATCATAACTGCCATCGGAACACCGGTGGCTTTCTTTTATGCAAAAATTTTGTAAATAAATATATATAAAACGCTTGACAATTTATATAAAAGTGAATACAATATTAACAAGACGACAAGGGGGTCAATTATGAAAAAGAGTGTTTATTCAGTGGTGCTTGCGGATGATGTTATAGCAAAGGTGGACAAGCTGGCGTACTTAAACAGCACAAACCGTTCGAATATGATAAATCAGATTTTGGCGGAGTATGTGTCGCTTGTTACACCCGAAAAAAGAATAAGCAGTATATTTGATGAACTTGCACGTCAACTTTATGCCGGTGAGACCTTCAGCGAATTGTCTCCGCCGACATCTTCGGTTATGTCGGTTCGTACAGCCTTAAGCTACAAGTACAACCCGACTGTTAAGTACTCAATAGAGCTTTACAGGGAGCCGGAACACACTCAGGGGGTTATAAAGGTTTCGACACGAACAACGAATCCGGCTCTTCTTTCAAAGATGCTTGAGTTTTATAACGCATGGGCTGAACTTGAGTACGCATATGGGTTTACGGGAAAGGATACCTTTGAAAACGGAGTTTTCAAAAGACCTATCATCTACCGTGAAAACGGGCTTGCGGGCAAGGGTGCAAAACGCGGATTGTCGGCAGGCGAGCTCATAGCGGATTATGTATATCTTTTTGACAGCGCTATGAAGATGTACTTCTCGGACAGCATTGACGAGATACGTCCGGCATACGAAGACTATATAAGACAAAACAGCGAAATCATATAAGGGGATGAGTTTATGAATGCAGATAAATTCACACAAAAATCTATAGAGGCTATAAGAGAGGCTCAGTCAATTGCCACGGAAAACGGTAACAACAACGTGGGTGAGGAACATCTTCTTGCGGCATTACTCTCCCAAAACGGTGGGCTTGCGGGAGAAATAATTAAGAATATCGGTGCATCACCGGAGACACTCCTTTCAAAGACAGAGGAAGAGATTTCAAGGCTTCCGAAGGTGAGCGGCAGCGGCTACAATCCGGGAAATGTTTACATCTCCAGTGACCTTAACAAGGCATTGAACGAGGCTGAAAAACAGGCATCAAAGATGCAGGATGATTATGTATCCGTTGAACATATATTGCTCGGCATCATAAAATATCCGTCTGATTCACTCAAAAGGATTTTCCGTGAACAAAACATAACGGAGGCACGTGTCCTTGATGCGCTTAAGGGAATAAGAGGCAATCAGAAGGTAAAAACTGATAATCCCGAGGACACTTATGATGTTCTTAAAAAGTACGGTACCGACCTTGTTGAGCGTGCCCGTGAGCATAAGCTTGATCCGGTTATCGGCAGGGACGAGGAGATACGTAATGTCATTCGTATTCTCTCTCGTAAAACGAAAAACAATCCTTGCCTTATAGGCGAGCCGGGTGTAGGTAAGACGGCTATTGCCGAGGGACTTGCACTTCGTATTGTCAGCGGAGACGTTCCGGATAACCTGAAGAATCACACCATCTTTTCTCTTGACCTCGGTGCCCTCATTGCGGGTGCAAAGTTCCGCGGTGAGTTTGAGGAAAGACTTAAGGCCGTACTCAATGAGGTTAAGTCCTCTGAGGGAAGAATCATTCTTTTCATAGATGAGCTTCATACCATAGTCGGCGCAGGTAAGACGGACGGCGCCCTTGATGCCGGAAACATCTTGAAGCCGCTGCTTGCAAGGGGTGAGCTTCATTGTATCGGTGCGACTACTCTTAATGAGTACCGTCAGTATATCGAAAA
Source organism: uncultured Oscillospiraceae bacterium (assembly GCA_900545655.1). GTDB lineage: Bacteria > Bacillota > Clostridia > Oscillospirales > Acutalibacteraceae > UBA1227. The sequence continues at coordinate 8,595 of UQZY01000049.1, read as the reverse complement.
GGATGCGGCTCTCGAACGTCGTTTCCAGCCTGTTATGGTTGATGAGCCGACGGTCGAGGACACCATAGCAATACTTCGTGGACTTAAGGAAAGATACGAGGTTTATCACGGTGTAAAGATAATGGATAAAGCAATTATCGCAGCGGCGACCCTTTCGAACAGATATATACAGGACAGATTTTTGCCTGATAAGGCAATAGACCTTGTAGATGAGGCTTGTGCTCTCATAAAGACAGAGATGTACTCGATGCCAACCGAGATGGATGAGATACAGCACAAGATCATGCAGCTTGAGATTGAAGAGGAAGCTCTCTCAAAGGAGACGGATAAGCTTTCAATCTCGCATCTTGACGAGATAAAGACAGAACTTGCGGAGCTTCGTGAAAAGTTCAGTGCCATGAAGGCAAAGCTTGAAAACGAAAAGCATGGGATTGAGAAGGTTCAGAAGATACGTTCTGAGATAGAGGACGTAAACCGTCAAATTGAAAAAGCAAAGGAGACGTATGACCTTACGAAAGCCGCAGAACTTCAGTACGGTAAGCTTCCTCAACTCCAAAAAGAACTTGAAGAAGAGGAAAAACAGAGCGAAACAAAGGACAATACATTGCTCCGTGACCGCGTAACCGACGAGGAAATTGCGAAGATTGTGTCACGCTGGACGGGTATTCCCGTTTCAAAGCTTGTAGAAAGTGAAAGAAGCAAGCTCCTCGGACTTGAGTCCATTCTTCACGAAAGAGTTATAGGCCAGGACGAAGCGGTTCACAAGGTAAGTGACGCTATACTTCGTTCACGTGCGGGCATAAAGGACCCGAACCGTCCTGTCGGCTCGTTCCTGTTCCTCGGTCCTACGGGTGTAGGTAAGACAGAGCTTGCAAAGGCTTTGACCTCTGCTCTGTTTGATGATGAGAGAAGCCTTATTCGTATAGATATGAGCGAGTATATGGAGAAGTATTCCGTTTCCCGTCTTATCGGTGCACCTCCGGGATATGTCGGTTATGATGAGGGCGGACAGCTTACGGAGGCAGTACGTCGTAAGCCTTACTCGGTTGTCCTTTTCGATGAGATTGAAAAGGCTCATCCGGACTTCTTTAACATACTTCTTCAGGTGCTTGATGACGGCAGAATCACGGACAGCCACGGCAAGACCGTTGACTTTAAGAACACTATCATCATCCTGACTTCTAACCTCGGCTCTGATATCATTCTTGACGGAATAAACGACAAGGGTGAGATAAGCGAGGAGGCAAGGACTGCTGTGAGCGAGCTCTTAAAACGCAGCTTCCGTCCGGAATTCCTGAACAGACTTGATGAGATAATCTTCTACCATCCGCTCACCAGAGAAAACATCCGCGGAATCGTTGACCTTAAGATTCGTGAGGTTGCCGACAGGCTCAGTGAGCAGCGGATAAGCATAAAGGTTACCGAGGCGGCAATCAATCAGATAATCGAGCAGTCGTTTGATCCTGCGTACGGCGCACGACCTATAAAGAGGTTCATACAGTCAAATGTCGAAACTCTTATCGCACGTAAGATGATAGGTGACAACATCGCTCCTGAATCGACTGTTACAGTTGATTACAGGGACGGCAGATTTACGGCGGACGTTGCCGAGCCGAATTAATAATCGAAAAATCCACAGATCCTTTCGGTCTGTGGATTTTGATTTTTTGTATCAAAAACATTTTCGGTATGTATGGTACAAGCTCATGCTTTATGATATACTGAAGAGGTTTTAAGGGGGCTTTTTATATGAAACATTTTAAACGTAACGCAGGAATTTTCATACTTCTTATTTGTATGGTTTTTTCTGTCTTTGTAGGGTGTGCTTCTTCACCGGAAACGGAGGGAGATATTTCTTCTTCGTCCGAATGGATGAAGGACGTGGCGGGAGAGACTAAGCTCAGCTCAATCTCTATTCCGGGTACACATGATACCTGCACCAATCATGTCGGTATGAGTTATATCTTCCAGTGTCAGGATACGGACGTTGCCACTCAGCTCAGAAACGGCTATCGTTATCTGGATATGCGTCTCGCACTGAGCGGAAAGGGCGACAAGCAAACTCTCATCCTTAAGCACAATTTTTCAAAGTGTAAGAAAACCGGTTCTCTTTTTTCAAGAGCACTCACCTTGAATGATGTACTGGCCGATGTATATTCCTTCCTTGAGGAGCATCCGACCGAAACCGTTATTATGTGTATGAAGGCGGAAAACGGTAAGGATGACGTTGTGGAAGTTCAGAAAATTCTCTATGACGCCATCGGGAAGAATGAAGATGTATGGTACCTGTCCAACAAAATACCGACCTTGGATGAGGTAAGGGGAAAAATTGTACTTGCCACTCGCTTTGAGGACAAGATGAATGTCGGCGACAGCAGGAGCGGAATGCATTTTTACTGGGATGATCAGGGAGACCGTACCATAGTGGATGTTCCATACGCGGAATCTTCTGTAAACGACACAGAAACTCTGTTTGTACAGGATCGTTACAACTATGCGGTTTCCGACAAGATAAATGCCATAACGAAGTCCTTTGAAGGCTGTCAGGCATCTGATGAGAGTTTTTTCCTGAATTTCACATCGACAAGCGGCAGCGGAAAAGTCGGTCATCCGAAGAAATATGCAAAAAGCATCAATGCATATCTCAATTCCTATGAATGGAAGGCAAACACCTGTTACGGTATTGTTATCGTTGATTTTGCCACAAGAGATATCGCAGAAAATATTTATAAGACAAATTACTGATTCATGTGTGTAATTAGGTAAAATAAACCGGCAAATAAAAGGGCACCGAGGGAGTATCCTTCAGTGCCCTTTTTAACTTGCAAAACTTGACATTTCAATTTTTTATCTTTAAATTAAATGTACATAGGTGGTGAGAAACGTGATTGAGTACCCGAAGCACGTGCGCGAGATGATAAAAGAGGCGGAAAAGCAGTATGATATGCCTGTAAATTACAGTACGATCAATATTGCATGCAAATTTTTACCGTATATCAAAACAATGCAGCTTAAAAAAGGTGATGCTTTGCTTAAAATCGGCGAAACACCGAACAAGTTTGCCTTTGTAAACTCCGGACTTTTGAGAAGAAGCTATTATAATCAGGACGGAGACTGTTGTACTTATTTATTTATGCCGGAGGGTACCTTCTTTACGGATGGCATCATGATGGACAAATCACCTGCACTTTTCATGATTGACGCACTTGAGGACACTCAGATTACATTTACACCTATGGATATTTGTGAACGCCTGATTTATGAAAACGATGAGATAGTTAAATCATATCTTAAGGTATGTGAGCTTGAGGTTATAAATGTTACCGATGAGTGGAAAAGATTTTCTCTTAAAGCGGCGGACAGGTACAAATTCTTTTTAGAAAAATATCCGATGCTTGAGGGCAGAATAAGCCAACAGGAAATTGCAAGTTACCTCGGAATAACTCCGGTTTCTCTTTCTCGCCTGAAAGGCAGCCTGTAAAAAATTGTGATCGCCTGCTGACCGTTGCTTTCACAAACTTCTTCAAAAGGAGTAACGATATGTCGATTTATCCCGATAACATAAATCAAATCATAAAAGCGGCAAATGAAAAATATGATTTTGTAGATGCCGAACTTGCCGAATCCATTGTTAAGAAGCTCCTGCCCTTCATGAGGGAGATGCATCTTGACAAGGGAGATGTTTTACTGCACCTTGGGGACGCTCCGAACAAGTTGGTGTTTATTAATACGGGGCTTCTTCGAAAGATGTATTTCTACCATGATGACTCTTATAAAACTCATCTGTTCTGGACGGAAAATTCCTTTTTTTCCGAGGGCGTGATGCTCGGAGAAATGCCGTCAGATTATATCATTGATGCTTTGGAGGACACCGAAATTACATACATATACCTGGACGATTTAGAGAAGATTATATATGAAAACTCCGGGTTTATGAGGGTTTATATCAAATTTTCCGAGTCGGAGCTTATCAATTTTATTACGGAGAGTTTAAGGTTTAATGTAACCGCAAACGAAAGATACAGAAATTTTCTTGAAAAATATCCTTCTCTTGACGGCAGAATCAGCCAACAGGATATTGCAAATTACCTCGGAATTTCCCCGGTATCTTTATCACGCTTAAAAAGAAACTTATGATTTACAATGAATTTATTCAGAAAACGGGATGTATTTTAAGTACACCCCGTTTTTTTTACAGATATATTTTGTAATACTCGATTAACAAATGATAATTACATAAATCCTCCTATTTGATAAACTAAAGGTGTTCTATAAGCTACGGACAATTTAAGTTTTGAAAAGGAGTAAATAAAATGGACTACAATTATCTTTTATCAGAGGGTAAAATAGGCAATTTAACCCTGAAAAACAGGACTGTAATGGTCGGAATGGAGATGGGAACAGCCGAATTCAGCGGTTGCTCGGGAGTAAAAAATTTAAAGTATTTTGAGGAAAGAGCGAAGGGCGGAGTAGGCCTTATCATAACCGGAACATGTAAGGTTAACAACAAAAGCGGAATAGAAAGTCCCGCTCAGATTTCGATGACAAAGAATAAACACATCAAGCCTTTCAGAGAACTTGCGGACGCGGTGCATAAGGAAGGGACAAAGATATTTGTTCAATTACATCACCCCGGAAGACAGACGCTGAACATAATGTCGTTCGGATGGCCTATCGCGGAGGCGGTAGGTAAGGTGACGGGTCCGAATTTCTATGATGCGTTATTTAAATATGTTATATCCAAATTCTCGGTAAGTGATCTTGACAGACCGATAGTAAAGTTTATTACAAGCAAGGTTTTACCACCGGTGTGGGCACCGAGTTCTCTTATGTGCGGTCTCGGCGGAAGCCCGATTCATGATACAAAAACCAGGGCGATGACGGTAAAGGAGATAAAAGAACTTGTAAATCAGTTTGCACAGGCAGCCTTCAGGGCAAAAAAAGCCGGTGCAGACGGAGTTGAGATACACGCGGGACACGGTTATTTGATAGAAGAATTTTTAAGCTCTCAGACCAATATCAGAGATGACGAATACGGCGGAAGCTTAGAAAACCGTATGCGCTTTTTGACCGAAATCATAAAGGCTATCAAAAAGAAATGCGGTGATGATTATCCGATGATAGTCAGGTTGGGTGTAGAGGAATACTATGACACGATTGGAATCAGAGATTCCGGTATAAAGCTCGAGGAAGGCGTTGAGATGGCTAAAAGGCTTGAGGCGTTGGGAGTGCACGGTATCAATGTAACCTGCGGTACATACGAAACCAGTAACTACAGTATCGAACCGACAAGCTTTGAACTTGGATGCAGAACTCATATCATTAAGGCTGTCAAAGAGGCGGTCAGCATTCCCGTAATAGCGGTAAACCTTACAAGAACTCCGCAACAGGCCGAGGGATACTTAAAGGACGGTACACTTGATTTTGTGGGACTCGGCAGACCATTGCTTGCCGACCCGTATTTTGTTAAAAAAGCCGCGGAAGGCAGAGAAGACGAAATTCAAAGATGTATCTGTTGTCTGTGGTGTATAGAAAGCGTAACAAATAATCAAATCAAGGGTGACTCGGGAGAATGTGCTCTTAACCCACGTACAGGCAGGGAGTATATTTATCCCTTAAACCCCAAGAAGGACGGCGACGATAGGATAGTTGTAATAGTCGGCGGTGGACCGGCGGGTCTTACGGCAGCAAAGACCCTGGGCCAAAGGGGCTTCAAGCCTGTCCTGTTTGAAAAAAATGATCACTTAGGCGGACAGCTTTATTTGGCAGCGCTGCCTCCTCATAAGGAAAAGCTCAAATGGGCTATTGAGGACTTGGCGACAGCAGCTAAAAAGAACGGAGCTGAGATAAGGCTCAATACGGAAGCAACGCCGGAAAACATAAAGGCACTGAATCCCTATGCGGTTATAGACGCAACGGGTGGAGAGGCAGTAAGACCGAAAATCAGTGGTGCCGACAAGTCCCACGTTACGACCGTAACACCGATCCTTGAGGGTGAAATAAAACTTTCGAATAAGAAGGTTGCTGTTATCGGCTCGGGTATGACGGGTCTTGAAACTGCCGAAATGCTGGCAGAACAGGGTAATGAAGTCATAGTGGTGGAGATGGCAAAGAAAATTGCCCCGGGAACGTGGTCTCAGCACCTTCAGGATATCCTGCCGAGGTTGAATAAGCTTGGCGTAAAAATCGTCACGGGTAAAAAACTGGTTGAAATCAAAAAGAATAAGATAGTTGTCAAGTCAACTAAAAACAGAAAGAAATCAAAAATAGCTGCTGACTACGTAGTCCTTGCAATAGGAGTAAAAAGCAATGACTTCGCCTCCAAACTGCAGCCAGGTATCGGCAATGTATACAAGGTTGGAGATGCAAGTCAACCGGGACGTATTGCAAATGCAGTTCATACGGCATACAAAACAGCGTTATCACTGTAATTTGAATTTAAATATAGGGAGAATATTTAATGGGTACAAATTATTACGGTTACGCCGGGAGGGTTCTCAAGGTCAACTTAAGCGATCAAAGCTTTGAAGAATTTCCGTGGACGGATAAGGACAGGGAAAGAACTCTCGGCGGAAAGATAATGGCGGCAGATATACTCTATCATCACGTGACGCCGCATATGTCCGCTTTTGATGAAGAAAACTGGATAATTGTCTCGACGGGACCATTGACGGGCAACGGCTGCCCCTGTACTTCCAGATTTAATATTTCAACTGTTTCGCCTCTTACAAATAATATTACATCGTCAAACTGCGGTGGTGATTTTGGACTTTCTCTGAAAAAAGCAGGGTATGATGCGGTTATTTTTACAGGTAAGAGCGAAAATCCCATACATATTGAAATTAAATCAGACGAAGTGAATTTCTATGATGCAGACGAGTTATGGGGTCTGGAAATAGGTCCTGCTCAGGAAAAGCTAAATCCTAAACACGGTAAGCTGGTAATAGGACCCGCAGGTGAAAACAAGGTGCTTTTTTCGTCTGTATTCAGTGGCGAAAGGGCTGCGGGTCGAGGCGGAATCGGTGCTGTTTTCGGTGATAAAAAGATTAAAGCGGTAACAGCATTCGGAGTGTTTAAGACAAGCGTAGCTGAGCCTGAAAAGCTAAAGGCATTGAACAAAAAGTGGTCTGCAAAGCTTCGGAACAATCCTTTGACGGGAAAGATGATACCGGAGCTCGGAACAGCTTCGCTGATTGCACCGCTGCAGGCCGCAAATATGCTGGCGACAAAAAATTTTACGTTTGGTCGCTCTGATAACTTTGACGCTATCACCGGAGAAACACTGAGAGAAAAACACCTTGTAAGAAACAGCGGTTGTACGTCCTGCGTTATTCAGTGTACGCGACGTGTCGAGCTTGACGGGAAAGTCGTAAAAGGACCCGAGCTTGAAACTCTGGGCTTGCTCGGCCCCAATATAATGAATGATAATCTTGAACAGATTATAAGGTGGAATTATGAGCTTGATGAACTTGGAATAGACACGATTTCATGTGCTGGGACTATTGCGTTTGCAATGGAACTCAATGAAAAGGGTCTGTGGGATTGCGGTTTGGAGTTCGGAAAAACAGAAAATCTTTCTGAGGTTTTCCGAGATATCGCTTATCGCAGAGGAATAGGTGCGATTCTTGCGGACGGCTCGAAAAAGCTTTCCGAAAAATTCGGCGGAGATGATTTTGCGATGCAGGTAAAGGGAATGGAGCTTGCCGCATACGAGCCGCGTGGCTCCGTCGGGCTTGGACTCGGCTATGCAACCTCGAATCGAGGAGCATGTCATATCAACGGCGGATATCTGGTTGCAGTTGAAGTTTTTGCGCCTCAAACGGTGGCACTGAGCAAATATTCAAAGGCCTCACTCTCGGTATTACTTCAGGATTTGACGGAGGTTGTTTCGGCGCAAGGCTCATGTGTCATATCCGCATTCGGTCTTTTTCCGAATTTCCTCGTTTCAAATCTCAACGGAGTGCTTATGAAAACATTGTTAAGGTTTATTCCGATAGTCGGCCCGTTTGTGGATATCATTAACCGATTCCCCGAAATAGCGGCGTTTAATATTCCTCTTATTCCGTATACATACGCGATAACCTATGCAACGGGAATGAAAATGACCTTTGGCGAATATTTAAAAATAGGCAAGCGCGGTATAATAACGGAAAGAATTGCGAATACGGTTTTAGGCCAGGAGCAGGGCTGCGATAAGCTGCCGAAAAGGCTGACGGATGTCGAGCAGATACCCGGCAAAAAAAAGTCAAAAGTACAGCTTGATTATATGCTTAAACGTTATTATAAAATAAGGGGCTGGAGGGACGGTGTTCCGACGTCAAAATCACTTGAAAGAGCCGGCGTTGATTTGCCGTTGTATCCTTACTGATACCAGGGAGTTTTTATTATGGCAGAAGTTGAAGTAAAACTGTACGGCGAATTGCATCTTGACAGTAAAATCAAAAGCACTACGGTAAATGCCGAAAATGTTTCCGGTATATTTGATGAACTAAACAGACAGATATTGCACATTGACGGAGCAAAGCCTGTACACTATAAGGATCTATAACCAATGTTCTGTCTCCCTGTTTTAACATTATATCGCTCTGCATAACA
>UQZY01000048.1 GCA_900545655.1 uncultured Oscillospiraceae bacterium | reverse complement strand
GTCCTATGGCTCAGACTAAAGAGCACCTTCTTCTTGCTCGTCAGGTTGGCGTTCCTTACATCATCGTATTCATGAACAAGGTTGACCAGGTTGACGACCCTGAGCTCCTTGAGCTTGTTGAGATGGAAATTCGTGAGACTCTTGACGAGTACGAATTCCCGGGCGACGACACACCTATCATCAAGGGTTCTGCTCTTAAGGCTCTTGAGTATTCAGGAAATGACGTTAACGCTCCGGAGCTTGCTTGCATCTGGGAACTCATGGATGCTGTTGACAACTACATCCCGACTCCTGACCGTAAGGCTGACCTTCCTTTCCTTATGCCTGTTGAGGACGTATTCACAATCACAGGCCGTGGTACGGTTGCTACAGGTAGAGTTGAGCGTGGACAGCTCAGAACAGGCGAGGAGCTTGAAATCGTTGGTCTTACTGAAGAGAAGAAAAAGACAGTTTGCACAGGTATCGAGATGTTCAGAAAGATTCTTGATTACGCTGAGGCAGGCGACAACATCGGTTGTCTTCTTCGTGGTATTGAGCGTACAGGTGTAGAAAGAGGACAGGTTCTTTCTAAGCCGGGTTCAATTCATCCACACACAAAGTTCCGTGGTCAGGTTTACGTTCTTACTAAGGACGAGGGTGGCCGTCATACTCCTTTCTTCAACAACTATCGTCCTCAGTTCTATTTCAGAACAACAGACGTTACAGGTGTTATCACTCTTCCTGCAGGCACAGAGATGTGTATGCCGGGCGATAACGTAGAGATGGATGTTGAGCTTATCACTCCGATCGCTATTGAAGAAGGCCTTCGTTTCGCTATCCGTGAGGGCGGACGTACGGTTGGTTCAGGCGTTGTTACTGCTATCAACGAATAATTCGCACTAGGTTTAACTGAAACTTATATCTTTAAACCCCGAAGTCGTGAGACTTTGGGGTTTTTTAAATTTTCATTAACATTATTTCCCTTTACAGAAGGAGTCAATTGAAGTAAAATATTTATGTATGTAAGTTCGTTTACGGCTTACAGATTGGATTAAAAGGAGACGTATTATGGCACCCAGGTATAAAAGGATACTTCTTAAACTTTCAGGAGAGGTACTGGCAGGTGATGCGGGTCACGGATTTGACTTTGACGTTATAGGAGATATATGTAAGTCGATAAAGAGGATTTCGGATCAGGGAGTTGAAGTCGGAATAGTAATAGGCGGCGGAAACTTCTGGAGAGGACGTTCCTCGGGTAACATGGACAGAGTACGCGCTGATTCCATAGGTATGCTCGGAACGGTTATGAATTCCATTGCCGTTGCAGACACTCTCATCGGAATGGGAGTCCAGGCAAAGGTTTATTCCGCAATTGCCATGGAACCCATAGCTAAAAGGTTTAACGCACATGAAGCAAGACATGAGCTTTCAAAAGGAAAGGTCACCATCTTCGGAGGCGGAACGGGAAGCCCGTTTTTCTCAACTGATACGACAGCTGCACTCAGAGCAGCCGAGACAGAGGCTGAGGTTATTTTTAAGGCTACAAATGTTGACGGTGTATATGACAAAGACCCTAACAAGTACGATGACGCCGTTAAGTTTGATACACTTACACAGACAGATCTTCTCAACAAGGGTCTTACGGTTATGGATGCCGCAGCCGCAAGTCTTTGCAGAGATAACGGTATAGATATCTTCGTATTCAATCTTACGGATCCGGAAAATATCGTAAGAGCGGTAAACGGAGAAGATGTCGGAACACTTGTTTTAAGTAAATAATTTTTTAAATAAAAACAGAGGTGAAAGATATGGAAACAGTTTTTGCGAAGACAGAAGAAAGAATGGGAAAGGCTATTGACTCCCTGAATCATGATTACGCCGCAATCCGCGCCGGACGTGCAAATCCGGGTGTTCTTGATAAAGTTGAAATTGACTATTACGGTGTGCCTACACCTATAAATCAGGTGGCTGCCGTGAGCATTTCCGAGGCTCGTGTGCTTGTTATTCAGCCATGGGATAAGAATATGATTCAGCCTATCGAAAAGGCCATTCAGGCATCTGATATCGGAATTAACCCTATGAATGACGGAAACGTTATCCGCCTTACCTTCCCTGCGCTTACAGAGGACAGACGCCGTGAGATTGCAAAAGAGATATCAAAAAGATCCGAGGAAGCAAAGGTTGCAATAAGAAACATACGCCGTGACGGGATGGATGCGATAAAGAAGCTTAAGAAGGATAATGAAATCACGGAAGACGATCAGAAAAACGGAGAGGAAAAGCTCCAGAAAATAACTGATAAAAAAATAAAAGAAATTGAAGAAATTGCCGCAGCAAAAGAAAATGAAGTAATGTCTGTATAGAAATGAATTGATAGGTGACGGGGGCAAACGGGTTTGTTCCCTCACCTATATTTCTATTATTGAGAGGTGAGGGAATTTGTCTAATTTACCACCAAAGGAGTTTATACCGCGTCATATCGGTATCATCATGGACGGTAACGGCAGGTGGGCAAAAATGCGCGGGCTTGACCGTTCAAAAGGGCATATCGAGGGTGCTAAAACCTTTAGAAAAATAAGTGACTACTGCCATGAGATAGGGGTGGAGGTCGTAACCTTCTATGCATTTTCAACCGAAAACTGGAAGCGCCCTCTTAACGAGGTTACGGCTATAATGAAGCTCTTTAAGGAGTATCTTACCGAGGCGGATGAAATAAAATTTGACAGGCAAAAAAGCGGGTATATACTCCGCTTTATAGGAGATACATCGGCTATTCCGAAGGAACTTCAAAAGCTTGTTGAAAGCACACAACTTTCGGCGACAGAGAAGGACACAACTATTGTGAATATCGCCCTGAATTACGGAGGACGTCAGGAGATAGTTCATGCCGTAAGAGAGCTTTGCGAGCTTGTTAAGAAGGGGGAACTTGACCCCAAAAAGATAAACGAGGAGGATATCTCCGCCCATCTTTATACAGCGGGTATGCCCGATCCCGACCTTATCATAAGGCCGAGCGGTGAACTGAGGCTTTCCAACTTCTTAACATATCAGTCTGCGTATTCCGAACTTTGGTTTTCGGATGTTCTCTGGCCGGACTTTACAACGGATGACCTTGACAGTGCAATTATGGATTACGCTAAGCGCAACAGGCGCTTCGGAGGAGTATAGTTTATGAAAAAAAGAGTTATTTCGGGCGTAGTTATAGCAATCGTGCTCATCGCGGTATGGACACAGATTTTCAACCCGATTTTTGATATTTTCTTCGGTATCCTTGCCGCTGCCGCATGTTATGAAATAACGAAGGCGGTGGGGCTGAAAAATAAGGAGATGCAGGCGGTTGCGATTATCTTTTCCGGAGTTTTGGCGGTAGGTGTCATCTACGCGTCAAAGTTCCCTATAAGCCTGCTTTGCATCATATACGTGATTTTCCTGGTTATTATGACGGTTATACATAACAGTGAGGTGACTTTTGAGCAGGTTGCGGCGACGGTATATGCATCGTTTATCATACCTATCGCATTCTCCTTTGCCGGACTTATAGCAGACCTCTACAAGGCTTATGATTTTATCGATAAGCGTGAGTGTGTTTTCTTTATTTGGTTTGCAATTGCCGGCTCGCTCTTTACAGATGTTTTTGCACAACTTACGGGAATGGCATTCGGAAAGCATAAAATGACACCCGTCTTAAGTCCGAAAAAAACATGGGAAGGCTCAATAGGCGGAGTTCTTTGTGCGCTTATTCTCAACCTTCTCTGGCTGTTTATCTTCATAAAATTCTTTGCGGACAAACCGTTTGCGATACCTGTTTGGTTTTACATACTTATGTCTCCGATAATCTCCGTTATAAGCATGTTCGGAGACCTTATGGCGTCCTTTATAAAGAGAAATTACGGAATAAAGGACTACTCAAACCTTATACCGGGACACGGTGGAATAATGGACAGGTTTGACAGCGTAATTTTAGTAATGCCCGCATTTTACGTAATGATGAGTATTTATGGATTGGTCGTGAGTTAAATGACAGACAGACTCAGTATTCTCGGCTCGACAGGCTCTATCGGTACACAGGCGCTTGATGTTGTAAGGAAGCACGGTATAGAGGTCGTTGCTTTAACGGCAAACAAAAACGCCGAGCTCCTTGAGGCTCAGGCACGCGAATTTTCACCGAAAATGGTTGCACTTCTTGATGAGGACGCGGCGGCGGATCTCCGTGTGCGTCTTGCCGATACCGACGTAAAGGTCTACTCCGGTCTTTCGGGCATATGTGAGTGCGCAAGAGCGGAGGCCGCCGATACGGTACTCAATTCTATCGTTGGTATGGCAGGGCTTCTTCCAACACTTGACGCAATTGACGAAAAGAAAAATATCGCCCTTGCAAACAAGGAAACACTTGTTGCCGGCGGACAGCTTGTTATGAATTCCGCAAGGGAAAAGGGTGTAAGCATATATCCCGTTGACAGCGAGCATTCGGCCATTTTCCAGTGCCTTAAGGGTGCGCCCAGGGACAGAGCGCTTAAAAAGATTTTACTTACGGCCTCGGGCGGTCCGTTTTTCGGAAAAACACGTGAGGAATTGCAACATGTGACGGCAGAGCAGGCTCTTAAGCATCCGAACTGGGATATGGGAGCGAAGATAACTATCGATTCCGCAACAATGATGAACAAGGGTCTTGAAATCATTGAAGCATGCTGGTTATTCGGTGTTACCGAGGATAAAATAAAAGTAGTCGTACACAGAGAGAGTATCATTCACAGTGCCGTCGAGTTTGACGACAATGCAATAATCGCGCAGCTCGGGCTTCCGGATATGAGGATACCTATTCAGTATGCTCTGACGTATCCGAACAGATATGAATCTCCGACGGGCGAGGTTGACCTTGCCGCTCTCTCAACTCTTCATTTTGCCGACCCCGACTATGAAACCTTTGACTGCCTGTCTATCTGCCGTGAGGCAATAAGGCGAGGGGGACTTTATCCGTGTGCTGCAAACTCCGCAAATGAACAGGCAAATGCCCTGTTCCGTAAAGGAAAAATAGGCTTCCTTGAGATAGGCGAGCTTGTAGGAGAGGCAATGGAGGAGTGCGAAAACATTCAGAATTATACACTTTCAGATGTTATGGCGGCTGACAGAATTGCACGTGAGCTTGTTATGAGTAAGGTCTGAAAACTGATTTAAGGAGGACACAGATGCTTGCAGTTGTCTGGGCTAAGGTCTGGCCCGTTTTGGTGGCTGTTCTTTTCTTCGGTGTCATAATAATGACGCATGAGCTCGGTCACTTTCTTTTTGCCAAGCTTTTTAAGGTTAAGATAAACGAATTTTCAGTCGGTATGGGTCCTGCTGTTTTTAAGAGGCGCAAAAAGGACACTGATTATTCACTTCGACTTTTGCCTATCGGCGGATATGTTGCCATGGAGGGCGAGGATGAAGAGAGTTCGGATGAAAATTCATTCAACAATAAACCGGCGTGGCAGAGAGCCGTAATAATCATAGCCGGAGCAACGGTAAACATAATAACCGGTTTTATCATAATGGCTGTGATACTCGGAAATTCCAACCTCATAGGAACTCCTGAAATCGCCGAGTTCTCAAAGGGCGCGGCGAGTGAAGCGGGAGGACTCAAGGTCGGGGACCGCATAGTTGCGATAGGCGACGACAAGATTTACACGGAATACGACATGTCATATTTTATGATGCGTGACAAGGACGCCGTTATAGACTTTCTGGTTGAACGTGACGGAGAACTTGTCAATGTAAGATCCGTGAAATTTGATACCAGAGAGATTCAGGGGCAGAAGGTAGTCATATATGACTTTTCCATTGTCGGCGTTGAGCCCACCTTTAAAACCGTGGCAAAGTATTCTTTGCTTGACTCTCTTTCGATAGCGAGGATAGTCTGGGTGAGTCTGTTTGATATCGCTACAATGAATTTCAGTCTCAATGAGCTTTCGGGACCCATAGGTACAGTCGGGGTTATCGCAGATACAACCACGGATGCCGTAAAGACGATGGATTTTTCGTCATTGCTTACCATAATGGCGTTTATAGCTATAAATATCGGCGTTTTCAATCTCATTCCTTTTCCGGCACTTGACGGAGGAAGATTTATCCTTATTATCTTTGAGGGTATCACCGGAAAGAAAATGCCGGCAAAGGTTGAGGCGGCTATAAACAACGCAGGCCTTATCTTCCTTCTCGGCCTCATGGCTGTTGTTACGGTAAATGATATTTTTAAATTGTTTTAGAGGCTTTTGTCAGAAAAACGAGGTGTAAAAATGGAGTTTAAAAAGTATAGACGTAATTGTCGTCAGGTAGATGTCGGCGGTATAAAAATAGGCGGAGACGCACCTGTTGTCATTCAGTCGATGCTCAATGCACCGGCAGGAGATTTTGAAGCAAACCTTAAGCAGGCTAAGGCTTTGAAGGAGGCCGGGTGTCAAATAATAAGACTTGCCGTTTCAAGCATGACTGATGTTGAGGTGGTTGCAAGGCTTAAGGAAGCAATAGATATTCCGCTTGTCGCAGACATACACTTTGACTATAAAATAGCTCTCGCATCTATAGATGCGGGAATAGATAAGATAAGAATCAATCCGGGACATATCGGCGGCAAGGAAAACGTTGAAAAGGTTGTTGCTGCCTGCAAGCCACGCGGTATACCCATAAGAATAGGTGTAAATTCCGGTTCTGTTGAAAAGGAGCTCCTTGAAAAATACGACGGACCGACACCTGAGGCTATGGCTGAGAGTGCGCTCAATCATGCAAAAATTCTTGAGGAATACGATTTTTACGACACGGTTATTTCCATAAAATCATCTGACGTGAGAAATACCATAAAGGCATATAGAATAGTTGCCGAAAACTGTGATTATCCTCTTCACCTTGGTGTAACCGAGGCGGGAACTGAGCGTATGGGACTCATAAAGTCCTCTATCGGAATAGGCTCGCTTCTTGCAGACGGAATAGGAGACACAATCCGTGTTTCGCTTACAGCCGATCCCGTGAAAGAGATACATGCCGCACAGGATATCTTAAAATCACTTGAACTTCTTCCGGGTGAGCCTCAGCTTATCTCCTGTCCGACGTGCGGCAGAACACAGATTGACCTTATCTCTATAGCAAATGAGGTTGAGGAGCGTCTGCGCTCGGTACATAAGCCCATAAGAGTTGCCGTAATGGGCTGTCCGGTAAACGGTCCGGGAGAGGCAAAAAATGCGGATATCGGAATCGCAGGCGGAAAAGGCTGCGGACTGATATTTGAAAAAGGCGAAATTTTAAGAAAAGTTCCGGAGGAAAAACTCATTGATGAGCTTTTCGCCGAAATTGAAAGGTTATAAAATGCAGGACAAATCAGAAAAGAAAACCATAGAAGGTTTGTTTTATCCGTTTCTCAACAGTACATACCCCGAGGCTTTCAGAAAAGCAAGAATAACGGAAATGAATATCAATAAGCAGACAAGGACGCTTTCCCTGTCTGCTGATTGTTCTGCCTTTTTTGAAAACAAAGAAGATGTTATAAGCAGCTTTATAAGGATGGTAAAAGGCGGCCTGTCGCTGAATGACGTTGAGGTTAAGCTTAATATGCCTGACAAGACGCCGACGATAGCGGAAAGACAGACGTTTGATGACGAAGGTGCTGCGGCGCAGGCAAATGCGACGCAGGCAGAGGACGTAAAGACGTCGGCAGAAGAAATACCGCTGCCGACAGATGAGGATGTGCCGGAAACGGAGGAAATTCAGGACCCCTCCGCACAGTCGAGCGAGGAGCTTTTCAGAAAGCTTAAGGAGCTTCAGGAACAGGCAGACGCCGAGCTTCGTGTGGAAAAGTCAAAAAAGGCAGAAGAGGCAGAGCTGGATCCCAAGAAACCTCACAGGATTGAAAAGGGAATACCTCTTTATCTTGAAACGGCGCGTATGATATACGGGAACAGGATAGGGAAAAAGCCAAAGCCCATATCTGATGTCAGGTTTGATGACGGACAGGTTGTGATATGGGGTGACCTGTTCGGCCTTGAAATACGCGAAACAAGAGATAAAAGAAATAAAATAATAAACTTTGCCGTGACTGATCATACCAATTCCTATCCCGTAAAGATATTCAACCGCGCGGGAGAGGTGGAGAGCCTTTGCGCGTGTCTTGAAAAGGGAGCAAAGAGCGGGCTTACGCTTATAATTCGCGGTGACGTTATCTATGATAATTACAAAAAGGAATATATAATAGACGCAAAGGCTATCGCCAGAATCAGGAAAATTCCGCGAGAGGACGAAGCCGACGAGAAGCGAGTTGAGCTGCATATGCATAGCAATATGTCTATGATGGATGCAATGGCGGATGCAGGAAAGCTCGTCTCCCGCGCCGCAGAGTGGGGACATAGGGCGGTTGCCATAACCGATCACGGTGTTTTGCAGGGGTACCCGGCAGCGTTTGCTGCCGCAAGCAAAACGGGGATAAAGGTTATCTACGGCGTTGAGTCGTATACATATGACGACCTGCGTGAGGGTGCCCCGAAAACATGGGAGGACATACTTCAAAGTCTTAAGGATAAAAAGACAAAGACCTATCACCAGATAATCCTTGTCCTTAACAATACAGGTCTTAAGAATCTTTATCAGCTGGTGTCAAAGGCACATACCGAGAATTTCTATAAAAAGCCCATAACTCTCAAGTCTGAGCTTGCAAAGCACAGAGAGGGAATTCTTATCGGTTCTGCCTGTGAAGCCGGAGAGCTTTACAGGGCAATAGAGAACAACGAGGGCGATGAACGCATACAGGAGCTTGTGGATTTCTATGATTATATGGAGATTCAGCCTGACGGAAACAATGCATTTAAACTGAGGCCCACATACGTGAGAGATAAAGTCACGAAAGAGGAAAGACAGGTTCCCCCGAAATTCAGCTCAGAGGATGAACTCCATGAGATAAACAGAAGGATAATTGAGCTTGCAGACAGAGCGGGGAAGCTGTGTGTCGCAACAGGCGACGTACATTTCCTCGAGCCGGAGGATGCGAAATACCGCTGTATACTCATGTCGGGACAGGGCTTCAGAGATGCAGAGCTGCAGCCTCCGTTGTACTTTAAGACAACGAATGAAATGCTGGATGATTTCTCATACCTGCCCGAGGAAACAGCCCGCAGGGTTGTAATAGAAAATCCGAATAAAATAGCAGATATGGTGGAGGGCTTACGCCCCGTGCCTGCGGGCAGCTTCCCCCCGTCAATCGACGGTGCCGAAGAACAGTTGCAAAAGCTTTGCTGGGACAGGGCAAAGGAGCTTTACGGAGATCCTGTTCCGGAATATGTTTCAAAGCGTCTTTCAAAGGAGCTTGACTCTATCATAAAGCACGGCTTTGCCGTACTGTATATGATTGCGCAGAAGCTCGTAAAGGATTCCGAGGATCACGGCTATCATGTCGGCTCGAGGGGTTCGGTAGGCTCGTCTTTTGTTGCGCATGCATCGGGTATTTCGGAGGTAAATCCTCTTGCACCGCACTACCGCTGTACAAATCCCGAGTGTAAGCATACGGAGTTCTTCTTAAACGGTGAAGTGGGGTCGGGCTATGACCTGCCGCCGAAAAATTGTCCCGAATGCGGAACGCCGATGTGGCGCGACGGACATGATATCCCGTTTGAAACCTTCCTCGGCTTCAAGGGTGATAAATCTCCGGATATCGACCTTAACTTCTCCGGAGAGTATCAGGCATCGGCGCACAGATACACCATAGAGCTTTTCGGCGAGGATCATGTGTTCAAAGCCGGAACGGTTGCAACGGTTGCCGATAAAACCGCATACGGATACGTCAGGAAGTACCTTGAGGAAAAGGGTGAGATATGTAACTCTGCCGAGGTTCAGCGCCTCACAGACGGCTGTACCGGCGTAAAACGTACTACGGGTCAGCATCCGGGCGGCATGGTAGTTGTACCGAATGCATATGAGGTTTCAGACTTTACCGCCGTTCAGTATCCTGCCGACGACGCGGATAAGGGAATGAAAACCACACACTTTGACTTCCATTTCCTGCATGACACCATTCTTAAGCTTGACAACCTCGGCCATGATGTTCCCACCATGTACAAGTATCTTGAGGATATGACCGGGATTCCGGTTATGGACGTTGATATCTGTGACCCTAAGATATACGAGCTTTTCACAAGTCCGAAGCCTTTGGGTGTTGAGCCGGAGGATATCGAGTGTGAAACTGGTACTCTCTCAATCCCCGAGATGGGAACAAGCTTTGTGCGCGGAATGCTCATGGAGTGTAAGCCGAAGAATTTCTCGGACCTTCTTCAGATTTCGGGACT
Source organism: uncultured Oscillospiraceae bacterium (assembly GCA_900545655.1). Taxonomy (GTDB): domain Bacteria; phylum Bacillota; class Clostridia; order Oscillospirales; family Acutalibacteraceae; genus UBA1227. The sequence continues at coordinate 821 of UQZY01000048.1, read as the reverse complement.
TTCACACGGTACGGACGTATGGCTCGGCAATGCACAGGAACTCATACATAACGGAACGTGTACCATCTCCGAGGTTATAGGAACACGTGACAACATAATGGTCGGTCTTATGCACTACGGTCTTGAGCCTGACATGGCGTTCAAGATAATGGAGATAGTAAGAAAGGGAAAAGCCACAAAGTTTCTCACCGAGGAGCATATAAAAGCGATGAAGGATAACAATGTACCCCAGTGGTATATCGACTCCTGCTACAAGATAAAATATATGTTCCCGAAGGCTCATGCGGCGGCATACGTAAGCGCTGCTTTAAGGCTTGCATGGTATAAGCTTTATAAGCCGGTCGAATACTACTCGACTTTCCTTACGGTGCGCGGCGAAGACCTTGACGCGGTGTCTATCATGTCCGGCAAGGAATATGTAAGAAATAAGATGCACGCCATAACAGCCAAGGGGAAGGAAGCTACGGCAAAGGAACTTTCAGAGTATACCGGTCTTCAGGTTGTACTTGAGATGATGGCACGCGGAATTGAATTCCTGCCCATAGACCTTTACAAGTCAAGGGGCACCGTTTATACGGTCGAGGACGGAAGGATACGACTTGCATTTTCGTCCATAAAAGGTCTCGGTGTCTCGGCGGCAAATTCGCTTGAATCTGCAAAGGATGACGGGGAGGGGGACTACCTTTCCGTAGATGATATACAAAGACGTTCCGGAATCTCGAGTGCGGTGGTTACATCGCTCCGTGAGCTCGGAGCTCTTGAAGGTATACCTGAGAGCAGTCAGATGAGTTTTTTCTGATTCGCGGGACAGTCACTTTGCC
>UQZY01000047.1 GCA_900545655.1 uncultured Oscillospiraceae bacterium | reverse complement strand
AATCGAAAAAGAGGTTGAGGAAATCAAAGAACCTTCCCTCAAGCACTACTTTGTTGTTAATCCGACAGCCGGTAAGGGTCTTAAGTCAAACTTCGTAAAAGAAGTTATTGAGCCTGCTTGCATAAAGAAGGGTGTAGACTTTGAGGTTTATTACACAAAGGGTCCGGGAGATGCAATTGATTTTGTAAATCAGACAGCATCCGACGGAAAGCCGGCACGTTTCTATGCGTGCGGCGGTGACGGAACTCTTTACGAGGTTGTAAACGGTGCATACGGACATGAAAATGCTCAGGTTGCAGTTGTTCCTCTCGGTTCGGGAAATGACTGGACACGTCTTTTCGGTGACCTTGACGTGTTCCTTGATATCGAGGGTCAGATTGACGGTACGCCTATAAAGATCGACTGCATAAAAGCAGGCGATGAGATTGCAATAAACCAGGCTTCCATGGGCTTTGATGCAGACGCTTGTGCTGTTCAGGGTCAGATGAAGAAGCTTCCGGGTGTTGCCGGACATCTTTCATATCTCTTCGGCGGACTTTACTGCATGTTCAAGCACGTAAAGAATTATTATGAAGTTACAATCGACGGTGAAAAGATTGGGGGCTCACCGTACATATTCGTTGTTGCCTGCAACTCACGTTGGTATGGCTCGGGTGTTCAGGTTGCACCATTTGCTATGATCGATGACCATTTACTCGACGTTGTTATAATGAAGCGCCGTATGCCGTGGATTTGTATGTTTAAGGTTATGCTTACCGACTGGCAGACCAATGCAACACACGTTCATCACAGGAATTGTATGTATCTTCGCGGTAAGAAAATTGAAATCCATGACTGCAAGATGAAGAACAATCATACCAACATTGACGGTGAGTGCCACAGAACAAACGACCTTACCATCGAGCTTATCGAGGACGGTCTTACCTTCAACGTTCCTGCAAAGTCAACATACTTTGAGGATATTGAGAGCGGAAAGATAAACGGAGATATCGTTATTGACAAGAGAAAGTTCTTCTTCCAGAGAGGCGTATTTTAATCCGCTCCTGAACTTTATCCGCGATAAACAACAGAATCAATAATAAAAAAATAATTCGCCTCATAATATGGTTATGAGGCGATTATTTATGAATAAAAACGATGGTCTGACCCAAACAAAATCACATTTTACACCTATAAAGGAAATCATCATTTCACTTTCATTGGTTTTTATACCGATGCTTGTTATCCTGTTTTTTATTAATTCTTTTTCTGCGTCAAAGCTTGTGCAGAGTACGACAAATGGGACATCCCGGACTGTTATAATAGATGCGGGACACGGCGGTGAGGACGGCGGAGCCGTCGGAAAAGGCGGTGTGGTCGAGAAGGATATCAACCTCCCGATAGCGATGAAGACCGCCGAGTCGCTCAAAAAGAGCGGATATGACGTTGTTCTGACGAGAGATGGCGACTACGCCGTGTATTCGGAGGAAGCAAGGACCTTAAGAGAGAAAAAGGTCTCGGATATTCACAACAGATTTGCTATAATAGAAGACAGCGGTGACTGTATCTTTGTGAGTATACACATGAATCACTTTGACAGCGCATACGTCTGCGGTGCGCAGACCTTTTATTCGGGTAACAATCCCGAAAGTAAAAAGCTTGCGGATTCGGTGCAGTCAGCCATAAAGACATTGGTTCAGCCTGAAAACGAAAGAGTTACAAAAAAAGCGACAAGCAGCATCTATCTGCTTTATTATGCACAGGTGCCTGCCATCATGGTTGAGTGCGGATTTATTTCAAATGAAAATGAGGCCGCCAAGCTTCAAACGACCGAGTATCAAAATCAAATGGCTGCCGCCATCGCCGAGGGGATAAACCATTATTGCAAGGGCTTAAAATAAGTTGTTTAACTCAAACGGCATTGTCTTTTACTTAGCTTACGCATTATTCTCTTAACTCAAACGACATTGCCTTTTGCTTGGCTTACGCATTTTTTTCAGAACTTTAAAATGCTTATTTTTATTCTGAAACGAATGCTTTAAGCAAAAAAGGTCGAAAAAAATAAATAGATTTTATTAGAGAAGGAGCATAAGATGTCATCAAAAATCAAAAGCGTTTTTGTCTGTGAAAAGTGCGGTTATGAAAATCCGAAGTGGTATGGACGCTGTCCGCAGTGCGGTGAGTGGGACTCACTTACGGAGCATGTTATAAATGACGAGCCGGCAGCCATTTCCAAGCTTATTAATAATTCCGGTAAAAGGGGAGTTGTTCAAAAGGTTTCGGAGATACAGGCGGACGGTGAACACAGGTATATGACAGGTCTTTCGGAATTTGACCGTGTCCTCGGAGGCGGAATTGTGAAGGGCTCACTTGTGCTTTTGTCGGGTGATCCCGGTATCGGAAAAAGTACGATTCTTTTGCAGGTATGCCAGTATCTCGGAAGAAATCTTAAAATACTTTATGTATCCGGTGAGGAAAGCGCTCATCAGATAAAGCTTCGTGCGGACAGGCTGGGCGTAAATACTCCGAATCTTTTCATCATGAGTGAAACGGATGTTGAGGTCATCTGTGAGCAGATAAAATCGGACAAGCCTGACCTTGTTATCATTGACTCCATTCAAACGGTGCTTCTTCCGGAACTTTCATCTTCCGCTGGAAGTATAACACAGGTACGCGAGTCCACAAACTTTATTATGAGAAACGCAAAGGACCTTAACATACCGGTTATCGTTGTGGGACACGTAAACAAGGACGGAAATATCGCCGGTCCTAAGATTCTCGAGCATATTGTTGACGCAGTACTTTATATCGAGGGGGAGAGGAATTTCTCCTACCGAATTCTGAGGGCTGTTAAAAACCGCTTCGGCTCTACAAACGAGATTGGCGTATTTGAGATGCTTGACGACGGTCTTCATCAGGTGGAAAACCCGAGCAAGATGATGCTGGAGGGCAGACCTAAGAACTCCTCCGGCTCCTGTGTTGCGTGTACCATGGAGGGCTCAAGACCTATCCTTGCCGAGGTACAGGGTCTTGTTACCGCAACCGCATACGGAAATCCAAGACGTATGTCAAACGGATTTGATTATAACAGGATTAATATGATACTTGCCGTCCTCGAAAAACGCGGCGGATATTATTTTTCAAACAATGATGTTTATCTGAACGTCGTGGGAGGCTTCAAGCTTCTTGAGCCTGCGGCTGACTTATCTGTTGCCCTGGCACTCGTTTCAAGTCTCAAAGACTCCGTTGTACGCGAAGACATACTCGCATTCGGTGAAATAGGCCTTGCGGGCGAAATACGCTCTGTAAGCCACTGTGAGCAGCGTATAAAGGAAGCAAAGAGACTTGGCTTTAAACGTGTGATTATCCCGAAGGACAACCTCAGAAGCGTTTCAAAGGAAACGATGAGGGATATCGAGATTGTCGGCGTTCAGTTCATAAGCCAGGCATATGAGGCAGCCATATGAAGCTTCTTATAGGCGATGCACCTCTTTGGCTCTGCAAAGCTCTCTCGGAAAACGGCTTTGAAGTCTTTAAAACAGGACTGTGTGATTCGCTTCCCGGTCCTGTTTCCGGGCATATTGACCTTGTTGCCGCAAAAATCCTTGATAAATTGTTTATTGCGCAGGAAAAGGAGAAAACTATTACGGAGTATGACCGTATGTATTCACTCTTTTCCGGGTATGATATCCGCATTTGCAAAACAAAGCTTTCGGACTCTTACCCCGGCGATGTACCCTTGAACTTCGTCACGCTCGGAGATTATGTCATTTGCAATCCGAGGACGGTTTTGCCTGATGCTTTATACATCGCAAAGGAGTACGGAAAAACCGTTATTCCGGTCTCACAGGGCTATACAAATTGCTCGACGCTCGTTATTGATGAAAAATCAATAATTACCGATGATGAGGGCATATTTAAGGCGTGCTCTGAACTTCTTGACGTGCTTTTGGTAGAGAAGGGAAGTATTTCCCTGCCCGGATATGATTACGGCTTTATAGGCGGCTCAGCCTTCAGACAAGGGGATACGGTGTACTTTTTCGGCGACCTGTTTTCTCACCCCGATGCTGAAAAAACAGACGCCTTTATCCGCGGAAAAAAATTAAAAGTCTGTTCACTGTCTTTTGAGCATAAACTCGTTGATATCGGCGGTGCAGTTGTTTTATAATGATACAGGTTGTTTTTTATAAAAACGCATATTTTTTTACAGATTGGATGAGCAGAAGATGTTTAAGTTTTCGGAACTGAAAGAGGAGCATATCAAAACGGAAGAAATTTTTGACGGAAATATTCTTCATGTTATAAAGGACACGGTTAAGCTTCCGAACGGAAATGAAGCAACACGAGAGGTTATACGTCATATCGGCGCCGTTTGCGTAATTCCCGTCACGGATGACAATGAGGTTATCATAGAAAGACAGTACCGTTATCCCATAGATGAGGTTATAAGCGAAATTCCTGCGGGAAAGCTTGACACACCTGAGGAGGATTGGCTTCTTGCGGCTCAGAGAGAGCTTCGTGAGGAAACCGGTATAACCGCTGACGACTGGAGGGAACTCGGAGTTTTCTACCCGGCTGCGGCTTATTCGGACGAAAAGATAATTATGTACCTTGCAAGAGGTCTTCATTACGGAAAACAGGACCTTGACGACGATGAATTCCTGAACGTAAAGAAAATACCGGTTGCCGACCTAGTTAAGGATGTTATGGACGGTAAAATTGCAGACTCTAAAACACAGGTGGCTATCCTGAAGGTTGCCCGTGTACTTGGAATTTGACTTTTAATCCGGTTTGTAGTACCGAATTGTATATGGTTTATTACGGATTTCCCGGCAGGTCAAAATAAAATGAAAAAGTGAGAGTACGAATAAATGGGAAGTGAAACTGAAAAGAAGTTTATAAAGATGACTACCGAGCCCGTACCCGGGCTCATTTTATCTTTGGCTGTTCCTACGATAATAAGCATGCTTATAACGGCGGTTTATAACCTTGCTGACACCTTCTTTGTAAGACAACTCGGAAGTGACAGTATGGTTGCCGCTATCGGAATTGCCATGCCTCTTATGAATATCATACAGGCTTTCGGATTCTTTTTCGGTCAGGGCTCCGGAAACTATATCTCGCGTGCTCTCGGACGAAAGGATAAAAAAGATGCCGAAGCCATGGCTGTAACCGGATTTGTTTATGCAGTCGGTTTTGGCTTGCTTATCATGATTTTCGGACTTCTTTTCAACAGACAGCTTGCTATAGTGCTCGGTGCCAAAACCGAAGCCACCATTGCGGCGTCCGTTTCCTATATGCGCTTTATTCTTCTTGCTACTCCGTTTATGACCGGCTCATTTTTACTCAACAACCAGCTGCGTCTGCAGGGAAACGCCTTTATCGCAATGGTAGGCATCTCATCGGGCGCCGTACTGAATGTTATACTTGACCCTCTTTTTATCTTCAAGCTCGGTATGGGCGTGTCCGGCGCCGCCTTGGCGACTGCAATCAGTCAGATAATAGGATTCCTTATTCTGTCAATCGGACTTTTGAGGAGCGATAACATAAAGCTTAAGCTTTCAAATTTTTCAAAGGATCCGGTTTACCTGAAGCGTGTTGCCGAGGGCGGTCTTCCGAGCCTTGCTCGTCAGGGTCTCGCCTCGGTGGCAGTCGCCTGCCTCAATCATGCCATAGGACTGTATATCTCCGGCGGAGAAATGATTGACGCAGTTCAGGCCGCCATGACGGGTACATCGAAAATAATGATGTTCTTTATGGCTATAATGATAGGCTTCGGACAGGGCTTTCAGCCGGTGTGCGGCTTTAACTACGGCGCAAAAAAGTATGACAGGGTAAGAGACGGTTTTTGGTTCAGCGTAAAGTTTTCCACTGTTGCGCTCATTTTTCTTGCGGCGTTCGGTTATCTTTTTGCGGAAAAAATCTGCTCCACATTTGTAGGCACAAGCGAAACAGCGGAAAGGGTTGCCGAGTTTTCATACAAGGTTCAGATATGCGTATTTCCGCTCTTTTCCTTTACAACGGTTACCAATATGATGCTGCAGAACATGGGCAAGACAATACCTGCGACACTCGTTGCAATGACAAGACAGGGAATTGCGTTCATACCTCTTATCTTTGTTCTTCCTCTTATCATTGATCCGCTGACAGCCATTGAAATAACACAGGCACTTGCGGATTTTGCCGCATTTGCACTTTCGGTGCCCTTTGCTATTGTAACTTTAAGGAAGCTGGGGAGAGTTTCTGAAAATGAATAAAAGGAGATAATGTTATGTCAAAGAAAACCAAACACAATTATCCGACCGTTTTTATCCATGGCCTCGGCGGATTCGGTCAGAGTGACGGTCTTTACAGGGTCGTGCCTCAGTGGGGACTTCTTAAGCCTTTTGACCTTGATGCGTACCTTAACAAAAAAGGATATGAGTCGTACTTTCCGTCACTCGGACCTTTTTCGGGTGCATGGGACAGGTGCTGTGAACTTTGGGCACAGCTCATGGGCGGTACGGTTGACTACGGAAAGGTACATGCCGAAAAATACGGTCATAACCGCTACGGACGTACATACGAAAAGGGTCTCATAGAGAACTGGGGTAAGAAGGGTAACCATGAGAAAATAAACCTCATAGGACACAGCTTCGGAGGTCCTGTCGTAAAGATGTTTACCGACCTTATCCTAAACGGCTGCGAGGAGGAAATCTCCGGTACACCGGAAGGCGAGCTTTCCGACCTTTTCAAGCGTAAAAAGGCTCAGAGAGTTCATTCGGTAACAACTCTTTCGGGCGTAAATAACGGAACTCTTTTGGCAAGCGCGTTCGGGAAAAGGGGTATGACCGTAATTACTTATGCACTCACCGGGCTTTCAGCCGCTATCGGGGCAACACCCATAATGAAGGTCTTTGATTTTCATCTCGACCAGTGGGGGCTTACGGTTCCGCCGTCAGAGCTTCATCCCGGAAATTATAAGCTGAGAAATCCTCTTGAGTTTGTTGACAAAATGAGTGCTTATAATTCTCATCAGTTTGATTCTGTCGCTTATGAGATGCAGATTGAGGTTTGTCAGGATCTTATAAACCCGTCTCAGAAGGAGGGAAAGGACGTGTACTACTTTGCACGTCGCGGAGATGTTTCATTCAACGCTCATCCGCTTTATCTTCCCACCCTCAAGTGTGACCCCTTAAGCGCCGTTACAGAGCTTATCACGGGAAACATAATCTGGCCTCACTTAAGACGCAGAAAGTATAAGGTAAGAAAAGACTGGAAGCCGAACGACGGAATGGTCAATGTAATCGGTCAAAGCGCACCGCTTACCTCCGAATACACAGACTTCAAGTCTCCAAAAAAAGTAAAGCCCGGCATCTGGTACAACATGCCTGTCGAAGAAAAAAGTCACCTTGCATGGGCAGGCTTACTCCAAAATCCATACAAGTATCACAGATATTTTATCGATGTAATTGATATGGTTAATAATCTTGGATGATAAAAAATTTGTCATTTTGTGCAAATTTATTAAAAATACCATTTACAAACCAACTTTTTTGTGATATATTTAACTTGTCCTTATATCATACCAAAGGATAATCAGGTCGCTACAATAAAGTAGAACACTGAAAAGCTCTGAAAGCCGACCTTGTGTCGGCTTTCATCTTTTATACGGAAGGTGGTTATCAAATGGCATACTGCATAGGATTGGATATCGGAATTACATCAGTGGGTTGGTCTGTTTTAAAACTTGACGAAAATGAACAACCTTATAGAATTGATAAACTTGGATCACGTATTTTTGATGCAGCTGAACATCCAAAAGACGGTGCTTCACTTGCTGCCCCGCGGAGAGAGGCAAGGGGTGCAAGACGTCGTTTGCGCCGACATAAACACAGACTTGAACGTATAAGGTATCTTATAACTAAAGAAAATATTTTATCGGAAGAAGATCTTCGTTGCCTTTATGACGGAGATTTATCAGACATATATATGCTCCGTACTAAAGCTCTTGATGAAAAAGTTACGGAAAAAGAATTTGCAAGAATTCTTATTCATCTCGCACAGAGAAGAGGTTTCAAGTCAAACAGAAAAGTTGACGTTGAAGATAAAAAAAGTGATGCCGGTGCATTAACTTCTGCAGTAAAAGAAAATACTGACCTTATGGAAAAGAAGGCATATAGAACTGTTGGAGAAATGCTCTATAAGGATGAAAAATTTGCGGAGTGTAAAAGAAATAAACAGGAAAGCTATAAAAATACTGTAAGCAGATCACAAATTGAAGACGAAATACATATAATATTTAAAAAGCAGCGCGAGTTTGGTCAAGCCTTTGCTTCTGAAAAAATTGAAGAAGAGTATTCAGATATTGTCCTTTCTCAAAGATCCTTTGAAGAAGGTCCCGGTGAAGGTCCTTCTTCAAGTCCCAGCCCATATGCTGGGAATCAGATTGAAAAGAAAATCGGAAAATGTACCTTTGAAAAAGAAGAGCCAAGAGCAGTAAAAGGTTCTTATTCTTTTGAACTGTTTTCATTGCTTCAAAAAATTAATGATATACGTATTATTCATGACGGAAAAACAAGATCGCTTACACAGGAAGAAAGAATAAGAATACGTAATTTTGCACATGAAGTAAGTTCTCTTAATTATGCATGTATAAGGAAAGAACTTGGACTTTCTGATGATGAGTTTTTCAAAAATGTTTCATACAGCAATAAGCAGGGTGATAAGGGACAAACAATAGAAGAAACAGAAAAAAAAACAAAATTTGAATATCTCAAGGCATATCACAAAATGAGAAAAGCTTTGAGTAAAGTATCAAAAGATAGAATTAATTTTTATGATACCGAGCATAGGAATGCGATTGCATACGCTTTAAGTGTTTATAAAACGGATGACAAGATTTCCGACTATCTTATAAACAACGGAATAGAAAAAATTGATATTGAACCTTTGCTGACCATTTCCGGACTTTCCGGAACAGGACATCTTTCTACAAAAGCTTGTGATAAACTTATCCCGTTTCTTGAAAAAGGAATGAGATATGATGAGGCGTGCTCAGAAGCCGGATATGCTTTTAGGGCTCATTCAAACAATGAAAAAAACATGTTTCTTCCTGCATATATACCTGAATTTGATAATATAACAAGTCCCGTTGTAAGACGAGCTGTATCACAGAGTATAAAGGTTATAAATGCAATTATACGTGAACAAGGCGAAAGTCCGGTATTCATAAATATTGAGCTTGCAAGAGAAATGTCAAAAGATTTTGATGAACGCCGAAAACTCGACTCGGAGATGAAAGAGAACAATGCTAAAAATGAGAAAATTATTGAAAAATTAAAATCAACTAATGGTATTAAAAATCCATCTGGTATGGATATTGTTAAATTAAAACTTTTTGAAGAACAGGATGGAGTATGCCTTTATTCACTCAAACATTTTGATGTAACACGTCTTTTTGAAGACGGATATGTGGATATTGATCATATCATTCCTTATAGTATTTCCTTTGATGATAGTTATAACAATAAGGTCCTTGTTCTTTCAAGTGAGAACAGGCAAAAAGGAAATAAGATTCCTATGCAATACCTTACCGGAGAAAAGCGTGATAAATTTGAAATTTATGTTAATCAGAATGTGCGCAATCTTCGTAAAAGACAAAAACTTTTGAAACCTGAACTTACAAATGAAGATACAGAAGGTTTTAAGGAACGCAATCTTCAAGATACAAAACACATAAGTAGAGTAATGCTCAATCTTATTAATGATTATCTTGAGTTTGCTCCGTCAGAAACCGGAAAAATCAAACGAGTTACCGCTGTAAATGGACGTGTTACTGCATATGTAAGGAAACGTTGGGGAATTAATAAAGTTCGTGAAGATGGCGATCTTCATCATGCTGTTGATGCGGTTGTTATTGCTTGTATAACAGATGGTATGATAAGAAAAATAAGTAAGTACTCCAATTACAGAGAAGTTGAGTATTCTTTTGATGATGAAGGTTCAACCCTTGTTAACAGAAAAACAGGTGAGTTTATTGATCGATTCCCGGTACCATGGAAAGATTTCAGGCGTGAACTTGAAATACGAACTTCAAATGACCCAGCTATGTACCTCCGTTCTGTAAAACTTCCGGGTTATATTGGTGTAGATGTTGATGAAATTAAACCGTGCTTTGTATCTCGTATGCCAAAACACAAGGTTACCGGTGCGGCGCACAAAGATACCATCAGAAGCCCGCGACTGCTTGATGACGGTTATGTTATTTCCAAGAAAAATCTTACTGAATTAAAGTTTGATAAAAACGGAGAAATAGAAGGCTATTATAATCCGTCAAGCGATATTCTCCTTTATAATGCTATTAAAAAACGTTTGGAAGAGTTTGACGGTAACGCAAAAGAGGCATTTAAAGATCCGTTTTATAAACCAACAAGCTCCGGTGAAAGAGGACCGCTTGTAAAAAAAGTGAAATGTTTTGAAAAACAGAGTCTTTCTGTTCCTGTTCATGGAGGCACTGGTGTAGCCTCAAATGACAGCATAGTCAGAACAGATGTATTCTATGTTGAGGGCGAAGGATATTACTTTGTTCCCATATATGTTGCGGATACAATAAAAGATGAATTGCCAAACAGAGCATGTACTAGAGATAAAAAATACAGTGATTGGAAAGTGGTTGATGATAGTAGCTTTATCTTTTCTCTTTATCCAAATGATTTAATAAAAATTATTCCTTCGAATAATAAAATCAAGTTATTATTAAACAATAAAAACAGTACTTTAGATAAAGAGATAATGGTAGAAGAAGTTTTTTTATACTATACTGGATTTGACATAAGTGTTTCTGTTGCAAGTGGAATAACACATGACGATTCATACAAATATCGTTCTATAGGTAAAACCATGAAGGCAATTGAAAAATATCAGGTTGATGTTCTTGGAAATTATCACAAGATAGGAAAAGAAAAGAGGATGCCTTTTAATTTAAAAAAGAGGTGATTAAGTGCCTTTTAGGAATATTGTAATTACCGGAACAGTTGCTCTTTCAGCAAAAAAAAATCAATTGCTTATTGATAAAAAGGAAGAAAAAATTTCATTTCCTATTGAAGATATATCTGCTCTTATGATTGAGAGCAGATATGTATCAATAAGTTCATATGCACTTTCACAGCTTTCTGAATTTGGAGTTCCTGTTTTCTTCTGCAATAATGAGCATATTCCGAATTCTGTGTTGTTGTCTTACAATTCACACTCAAGGCAACTCAAAATGACTAAAGTACAATTTTCCTTACCAAAGCCCTTACTTAACAGGCTTTGGCAAACAATAGTTGTTGCAAAAATTATTAATCAATCTCTTTGTCTTGATTTTTGTAATGTTGAAGATTCTAAAAAAATAAAACTACTTTCTCAAAGAGTTCAATCCGCAGACAAAACAAATGTTGAAGGGGTTGCTGCTGCAACATACTTTAAGTTGTTGTTTGGTAAAAATTTTACAAGAAATCAGGATAATATTTTTAATGCGGCGCTCAATTATGGTTATTCAATAATCCGCGGAGTGGTTGCAAGAAGTCTTGTGTCTTATGGTCTTGATCCGTCTTTAGGTATTCATCATAAAAGTGAACTGAATAATTTTAATCTTGCGGATGACATAATTGAGCCTTACAGACAAATTATTGATTTGTATGTTGCTCTAAATGTTTCCGAAGATGATAAAATGACTCCGGAACTTAAACATGAATTGTTTGGATTACTAAGTGTAAATGTTTTAATAGGTGAAGAAAATTTCAGCGTTTCATACGCAATAGAAAAAACTGTGCAGAGTCTTAGTTCATGTTTTGTAAATAACAGAGAAGATATTCTTTTACCGACTCTTTGTGAATTAAAACTTCATCAATATGAATAAGTTTATGAGAATACTTGTCTTTTTTGACCTTCCTGTTACTACAAAAACAGAACGTAGAGTTGCTACACAGTTTAGAAATTTTCTTCTTAAAGACGGATATCATATGGTTCAGTTTTCGGTTTATTCTCGTGTTTGTAATGGCAGAGATGCTGTACAAAAACATAAAGAACGCATATACAAAAATGTGCCTGATAACGGTTC
>UQZY01000046.1 GCA_900545655.1 uncultured Oscillospiraceae bacterium | reverse complement strand
TCCAAACACCGACTTCAAGAAATCCCGTTCTGGTACGCCGGAGGACTGAAAACCGTACCCATGAAGTACGGAAACCGCCCCTCTTGAAGTACGAAAACCGGACGGTATATAGAAATACAAAGATTAAAATGATTTATTTATATCCATTCCATTCCTATCGTATCAGAGATAATTCCGGCGGGATTTTCCCTGTGGAAAACCCCGGATAGGAAAGGAATGGGGAAAGGAGCAGAATGGCACAACACGCAATTTTGCGGTTTGAGAAGCACAAGGGCAACCCGGCAAGGCCGCTGGAAGCCCATCACGAAAGACAGAAAGAACAATACGCCAGCAACCCCGACATTGACACAAGCCGGAGTAAATACAACTTCCATATCGTCAAGCCGGAGGGACGCTATTACCACTTCATTCAGAGCCGTATCGAGCAGGCCGGATGCCGGACAAGGAAAGACAGTACACGGTTTGTCGATACGCTGATAACCGCCAGCCCGGAGTTTTTCAAAGGGAAATCCCCAAAGGAAATACAGGCGTTTTTCCAGCGGGCAGCGGATTTCCTCATTGACCAGGTAGGCCGGGAAAATATCGTGTCGGCTGTGGTACACATGGACGAGAAAACGCCCCACCTGCATTTGACCTTTGTGCCGCTGACAAAGGACAACCGCCTGTGCGCCAAAGAAATCATCGGCAACCGGGCAAACCTGACGAAGTGGCAGGATGACTTTCACGCCTACATGGTGGAGAAATACCCGGATTTGGAGCGTGGGGAGAGCTCCAGCAAGACAGGCCGGAAGCATATCCCCACCCGGCTTTTCAAGCAGGCGGTTTCCCTTTCCAAACAGGCCAGAGCCATTGAAGCCATCCTTGACGGCATGAACCCGCTGAACGCCGGAAAGAAAAAGGAAGAAGCCCTCTCCCTGCTGAAAAAGTGGTTCCCGCAGATGGAGGACTTCTCCGGGCAGCTGAAAAAGTACAAGATCACGATCAAAGACCTTTTGGAAGAAAATCAAAAGCTGGAAGCAAGGGCAAAGGCCAGTGAAAGCGGGAAGATGAAAGACCGCATGGAGCGGGCAAAGCTGGAAAGTGAATTGCACGATATGCAGCGGCTGCTTGACCGCATCCCGCCGGAAATCCGCAGGGAATTAGGGCAGGCACAGCGACCCTACCAGGGGCATGATCTTTGACAACCCTATCAGGTACTATTTTCCGCCTTGTTTTCATAGACATGGACAAAGGGCAGGCAGCAAGAGGGAGGTGGGAATGCTGCTGTGAAAAAGAGGAAACTCAATTACCGCTTCCATAACCCTAACCCGACGGCAGCTACCGCCGATTACTTACTGAAAATCTTTATGGAAGCAAACCAGGAAAAGGTACAGCTTGCCATTCAGTCTGCCGCAGATACGGCGGACGGTTCCGGCAAAAAGGAAAACGAGGGGCGCCCTGCATAAGCGGGGCGCCCCTTTCCCTATTGCAATCCAAAACAGCACATGATAAAATATGGTTGTAACAGAACGGTTTTATTTTAACAGAGAGGTTTTGCTATGAACATCGCCGCTTACTGCCGCGTTTCCACCGATAAAGAAGATCAGCTTAACAGCCTGGAAGCGCAGAAAGAATTCTTCTCCGAATATACCAAACGCACCGGGGACAACCTTGTGCGCCTTTACGCAGACGAGGGCATCTCCGGTACCAAAATCAAAAACCGCAAGGAGTTTTTGCGGATGATGGCGGATGCAGAGCACGGCCTCTTTGACATGGTAGTGGTCAAGGACATTTCTCGTTTCGCCCGGAACACGGTTGACCTCTTGCAAAATGTCCGCAAGCTGAAAGCGTTGGGAATCGAAACCCAGTTTTTGACCGCCAACATGACCAGTATGGGCAATAGCGAATTTGTGCTGACGATCTTCGGGGCCCTTGCCCAGGAAGAAAGCGCCAATACCTCTAAGCGGGTGAAGTTCGGTAAGAAAATGAATGCGGAAAAAGGCCGCGTCCCCAACATCGTCTACGGGTATGATAAGACCATCGGGGATTACTTCAACCTTGCGATCAACGAGGAGGAAGCGGCGGTTGTCCGCCAGATTTATGAGTGGTATATTAAGGACGGCTATGGGGCGGCAAAGATCTCCATATTCCTCAATGAGCGGGGGTTGCGGACAAAGCGGAACTGCCAATGGAGCCAGAACGGTGTCTGTCGCATCCTCACCAACGAACTCTATACCGGGAAAATCATCAATGGCAAACAGGAAGTGACCGACTTTTTAACCGGCCAGCGGGCGGACAAGGACGCTTCGGAATGGATGGTGGTGGAGCGGCCAGACCTGCGGATCATTGACCCGGAAACCTTTGAGCGGGCCCAGCAGATCATGCAGTCCCGCGGCAAGGCGTTCAAGGTGGACAAGGAACGGCAAAGCAACAAATACCTGTTCTCCACCCTCATCAAGTGTAAGGAGTGCGGCTGGTCCTTCCGGCGCACCGTCCGCACCTACAAAAACACCTATGTCCGCTGGGTCTGCTCCGGCCACAACGGGCGCGGGGCGGACAACTGCCCCAACGCCGTGACGGTGGACGAGGACGAACTCATTGAGGTTTTGCAGGAATATTTCACCGGGCTGCTGAAAGCAAAGAAAAATGTCATCCGCTATGTAGTGGGGGAATTCCAGCGGGTCTATAAAGCAAAGGATGAAAACCTGAACTATGAAAAGGAACTGACCGCCCAGCTTGCCAGGCTGCAAAAGACCCGGCAAAAATATATGGATATGTACGCCGACGATTTAATCTCCCGCGAGGAACTCAATGATAAGATCGGCGGGATGCGCAAAGAGATCGAGCGGCTGGAAAACGAGCTGAAAATGGTGTCTTACCATCTGACAAAAGGTGAGCAGCTGGAAGGCGTCCTGCAACAGACTTTCAAGGAAATTGAGGACATCACCGATGTGCGACAGATGACCAACGCACAGCTCAAGCGGATCATCCAGAAGATCGAGGTGGACAAGGACGGGAATGTAGATATTTATCTGCGCCTGTTCGGTGATTTGGGCTTGGACGAAACCGTTCTAATTCGTCACGACGAAACATACGGATGTCTCTGAGAGGCTGAGCCGTCAAAATCCCGCACTTTATAAAGAGGTACGTGCGGTGCTTGACAACAACAAGGCGCAGAGACATATACGCGGCGGTCTCGCAACCAAAGAAAAATATATGCAAAAAAGAAAATCCCGGGGTCGGTAAAACGGCCTCGGGACTTAACTTTATTGTTGCTCAGTCGGAATTGTAGTCCTTGTATATCCTCGTAATTCCCACACCCTTTTCCTCCGCAAGCTTTTTAACGCTGTCATACTCAAGCGAAATCTTTGAAAAATCTCCGTAGGAAAATCTGTTGGCATGCACAACTCCGTACGCTGTTGTAACCTCGGTTTTTTCTCTGTCCATTATAATCCTGTCCGCTGTGCGGTATCTCAGCCCCACAGATGAGGTATTTTCAAATATAATCCTTACGGCCTCGTCAAAGACTTCCGGCTTACACATGGCGGTAAGTGAGTACGCAGGTCTGGACTTCTTCATAACTATCGGCGTGAAAAATACGTCTTTGACACCTGCCTTCAGGAGCTGCTCCAACGCATATCCCATCTCTTCAGCGGAAGAGTCGTCGATATTTGTTTCAATGACGATTACGCTGTCTCTGTTTTTCTCTGTGGTCTCATTTAAAGCCTCTTTATAGATAATACCTCGAAGTACGTTTGCGTTGGGAAAAGTCCTTTTACCGGCTCCGTACCCGATTTGTTCAATAAGCATGGTCTCCGGCTTTTTAAAGCCTTCACTGTAAGCCGCAACGATAGCGGCACCGGTCGGAGTAACCATCTCTCCCTGTATGTCGGTTATCTTAAGAGGTATATCCCTATCCCTGCATATCTGGAGCGTAGCCGGACACGGTACGGGAATTACGCCGTGAGAGCATTTTATTTGTCCCGAGCCCTCAGTTAACGGCGATGTAACAACCCTGTCAACCTTAAGGTCATACATACAAAAAGCAACCGCGCATATATCCACTATCGAGTCTACTGCCCCAACCTCGTGAAAGTGTACGCTGTCTATAGGCAGACCGTGTACTCTTGCCTCTGCTTTTGCGACACTTTCAAAGATTTCTTTTGCCTTGAATCTTGCGGGAAGAGGTAACTCGGACTTGTCGATTATTTCATATATCTCTCTTAATCCGCGCTCGGTTTCCTGTAATTCATCCTTGATAATCACATCAAAATCATAAGCATATATGCCGTTTTTTTCAACATGACCGAATTTCAGTTCACACCCGAGCTTCATACCGTTTATAATACTTTCAAGCTTTTTTCTGTCAGCTCCGAGACTCAGAAGAGTTGCAACTGTCATGTCGCCGCTGATACCGGAACTGCACTCAAGATAAAGATTTTTCATTTAAGGCTTTCCCCCGTTTACTACAAGTGAATTGATTTGTGCAGCGGAATATCCTGCTCCGAAGCCGTTATCAATATTTACAACACTTGTTCCTGCCGCACAGGAATTTATCATTGCAAGCAGTGCCGAAACTCCTCCGAAGTTTGCCCCGTAGCCGATACTCGTCGGAACCGCTATAACCGGCACATCTACAAGACCTCCTATAACGGATGCGAGTGCACCCTCCATACCTGCAACGGCAACAACCGCATTTGCTTCACGTATTTTTTCAACCTTACTGAGAAGTCTGTGAATACCGGAAACGCCGACGTCATAATATCTGTCAACATTGGCGCCGCACATAAATGCAGTCACAGCCGCTTCCTCGGCAACCGGTATATCCGTTGTCCCTGCCGTACATATGGCAATCCTTCCGACGAATTCTTCAGGCTCACCGACTGTTATACAACAAGCGTCTCCGTGATAAACCGCCGTCGGTATTTCGGCTTTTATCGCCTTATACTGCTCAAGTGATGCCCTTGTTCCGAGTACAAGACCGTTTGCACTGTAAAGATGTTTAAAAATCTCCGCACATCTGTCTATGGGCTTGCTCTGGCAGAAGACAACCTCCGGGAAACCGGTTCTTATCTTTCTGTGATTGTCAAGACACGCAAAGCCTCCGATTTCTTCAAAGGGCAGAGTTTTCAATTTTTCATATGCCCTGTCGGTCGACAACTCTCCCGAGCTGACCGCCTCAAGTAATTCTCTAATATCCATAATATCTACCTCAGATATCCATACTTCCGGAACGTAGCCCGAGAAGGTCAAGTGTGATATATTTTACGCCGACCGCACCGAGTATTTTCTGCAGCTCATCCACAGGAACGGCTCCGGCGTCCGATCCTCCGGGCAACTCAATACGTGCGATATCTCCGTGCAGACGAAGTCGTGTATCCTCATACCCTCTTTGCTTTAAAAGCGTTTCACCGAGTTCAACCGCGCAAAGCATCTCTTCCGTCACATATGTACCGTATGGAAAGCGTGTAAGAAGACAGGGTGACGACGGAGCTTTTGCAATCTCAAGAGAAAGTTCATTGCCGATTTCCCTTATGTCCTTTTTTGTAAGACCGCACTCCGCAACGGGGCTGAATACACCGCATTCCTCTTTTGCTCTTAAACCGGGTCTGTACTCAAGAAGGTCATCGGCATTCGTTCCGTCGCAGATAACACCGTAGCCCCTTATCTGAGCAAGCTTTTTGAGCCTTGAAAACATCTCTTTTTTACAGAAATAGCAGCGTTCTTTATCGTTGTTTCTTATCTCGGGAATACTGAGTATATCCACACACAACTTTTCAAGCGGAACGGAAAGTGATTCGGCGAAGGTCTGAGCTTTTAAAACGGCGGTTGATCCCTCGGTAAGCTTTGTGTCAAAAGTCACCGCAAAAACATCCATATCCATTCTTTTTGCGGCGCAAAGCAAAATCGAACTGTCCACTCCTCCGGAAAAAGCAAGCACAAATTTTTTATCCGGCGCAATTTTCATAAGGCTTTCTTCGAGCCTTGTAAGTTTTTCACTTTTCAAGAAAAAAGCCTCCCTGTACCGTGTATTACACACAAACTTAACGATGTGTATTATACCAATTACAGGGAGATTTTTTAAGCCCCCGAGGGGGATGCTATTTCAGTGCGGAAAGGTCGAGCATTTCGTACTTTTTGAGAAACTCTTTTACGTCTGAAAGAATTGTCTGAACCCCACCCTCTTTATTGCTTTCAATGTTGAGTGGAAGTATGGGGTCATGCACGGAAAGTCTTAACAAAAACCATCCGTCAGACGGAATATGCGCCGCACGAATTCCTTCATAATTGTCAGGTGCAATTACATAGTCCTCACGGCCGGAGATATACTGCTGAAGGTCATTTATAACCCTGTTACCGTATTCTCTGAAATCCTTTGTAAGAATTTTTATGCGGTACTCCTCTGCCTCGGCAGGCATAACGAGTGCTTCTATAAGACTGTCAAGAGTTTTACCCTCTCGAGCCAGAGTGGCAGCCTTAATTATTATTCTTGTTATGAGATATGCACCGTCATCAAGAAAATAATTTTCTCTCATTGCGGCGTGTCCCGAGGTTTCT
Source organism: uncultured Oscillospiraceae bacterium (assembly GCA_900545655.1). Lineage (GTDB taxonomy): Bacteria > Bacillota > Clostridia > Oscillospirales > Acutalibacteraceae > UBA1227. The sequence goes on along the minus strand of UQZY01000046.1, from coordinate 5,529 downwards.
ATGGCAAGCGGCGTATTTCGGCACTCCTCAAGGTTCAGACGTTTTGCCTCGTTTATTACGTTCTTATAGCCTCTTTTGAAGCGATGATGCTTTCCTCCGAGTACATTTTCTATAAAGTCATGAAGTCCGGAGCTTGTAACCGAGTCGGTTACTATGGTTCCCCCCTCATTATCCTCAAGCGCAATAACGGACGCAAGTGCGATAAGCGAATTTCTGTTTATCTCTTTTCCGTCGGCGGCAACACAGGCAGCACGGTCAACATCGGTATCAAATATAATACCGAGATCTGCATTGTTTTCAAGCACCGCACGGGACACCGAGTCCATAGCCTCTTTGTTTTCCGGATTCGGAATATGGTTCGGGAACATGCCGTCAGGCTCAAGGAACTGACTTCCTGTAATATCCGCACCGAGCGGTGCAAGGACCTTGTCTGCATAAAAGCCGCCGACGCCGTTTCCGGCATCAACAACAATTTTGAAGCCGCGCAAAGGACGTGAATAGTCATCTGAGTTTACACCGACGCATATTTTTTCACGAAGCATTGCAGCGTAATTGTTCATATAGTTCTCGCACGTAACCGTACCCTTCGGCATATCCTCGGGAAGGTCAGGCTTTTCGCCGTTTTGTGCTTTTGTAAGAATGGACTCGATATCAGCAGCCTCAAGACCGCCTTTTTTTATAAAAAACTTAAGTCCGTTCTTGTTCCACGGATGGTGACTTGCGGTTATCTCAATCGATGCGTCACACTCAAAATCCACCGTAGTCATAAACATAGCGGGAGTGGATGAGAGTCCGCAGTCCTTAATATTTATGCAAGAGTCAATAAGCGGAGGCAGTATAGCTGCCTTTATCCTCTCCGCCGAAACGCGCGAATCATGTCCGACAGCAACCGTAAACGTCTCTCCGTTTTGCGGAGCGACATTTTCATAAAGCCATGCGGCAAAGCCGTAAGATATACTGCAAAGTATCTCATCCGTAAGGTTGACGGGTTCGTCCGGTACACCGGATACTGCCGTCCCCCTTATGTCTGTTCCGCTTTTGAGCGGTCCGTAAATTTCATTAAGCATAAAAATCCCCTATTAATTGTAATCCGGCCTTTTCATAGAAAGACCTTTTTGTTTTTTCACACCTGAGATAAATCGTCTTATCTCTGTATTTCTCACAGAGGTATTTTATCAAGGTAAATGTGTAATGCTTACCTCTGCAATTTTCATTTGTAGACACCGCGCCCAGAAAAACGCTGTCGGGAGCAATGCACATGGCAGCCGCGGTCGACACAGCCTCCCCAGAGACCTTAAGCATAACCGGACACGAAATACCGTGCCTTACGCGGTGGGAGAAGTCGAGAATAAAGTCATCCGAAGAAGTGCAGATGTATCCAGGGTTGTTTTTCATAAGCACGGAATAGAAGGCCCTGTAGTCCTCAAGGTCAAATATCTCACTGTCTGTAATCGAGAATTCTTCCTTCGTCGTGACAGCTTTGCACAAAGCTCCACTCTCAAGGCCCATGATACATCCTGTTTTGACGGGTGGTACGGGAAAGATGTCGCAGCGTTCGGAAAGAAGTGAAGTATACCCGATAATGCCGAGAAATTCACGAATTTCCTCTGCTTCGGATTTTTCGCAGGTAACAACCGTGACGTTTCCGTAAAACTTAAGAATGAATGCCGTTATAAGACCTTCATCATCATACTGAACCCACGCGTCCGCAAAGTCAAATGCAGTACCGTAAGAGAGAAACGGGCCCAGTGCGGAAACACCGACTCCGCTTTTATGACAAAAATCTATAACCTGCGGACACTTTGATGATACGTCATTATAGTTTATGCCGTCAAGATACTTAATCATTCGGTAACTCCCCGGCAAGCTTAAAGAGCAGCTTTTCGGTCATTTCAAGATCTTTTTTTTCGATAACGCATACCGGCGAATGAAGATACCGACACGGTACCGAAACCGCCATAACACGGACTCCGTCTCCGACCCTCTGGACTGCCTGGGAGTCATTTCCTCCGGCAACCAGGGTTTTAGTCTGTGCGGTGATAGAGCTTTCCTCGGCGATTTTCATTGCCCTTCTATAAAGATTATAATCATATACGGTGCCCCTGTCCATATATGAAATAACCGGACCCTCTCCGAGAAGGCAGGCTCGTTTTTCTTTTTCCACGCCGCATATGTCTCCCGCCGTCGTGGCTTCAAGGATGACGGCGATATCCGGGTCAAGTGCGTAGGTTGCCGTCAAAGCTCCCCTTGCGCCTATTTCCTCCTGTACGGTAAAGGCAAAGTCGATGTCATACGGCAAGTCCGAATTGATAAGCTTAATCATAAAGGCACAACCTACCCGGTCATCAAGCGCCTTAGCTTTTATCCGTGAGTTACCTGTGCCGAATTCAACAAAATCCGAGTTAAAGTACGCAATATCTCCGGGCAAAACGTGTCTTTGTGTTTCCTCTTTTGATGAAAATCCGACATCTATGAAAAGCTCCGAAAGCTTCGGTATTTTGTTTTTCTCATCCTTTTCGCAAAGGTGGATATGCTTAAGTGCGATAACTCCGACCGTACCGTCTTCAAGTCTTACCGTTCGCCCGATAAGCACTGCGGGGTCTATGCCGCCGACAGCGTCAAACTTCAAAAGGCCGTCATCACATACATACGTAATAATGAGGGCAACCTCATCCATGTGAGCACAGAGCATGACTTTATTCTTCGGTCTCTTTTCACCCTTTTTGTGAACTATCAGATTTCCCATGCTGTCCGTTTCAAAGTCAATACCCTCAGGAAGCTTTTTAACGATAAGCCGACGAACCCTTTCTTCACGTCCGGACGCACCGTCTGTAAGAGAAAGCTCTTTTATAAGAGATATCATCAATTTGCGCCCCCTTCCCTTGCACACTCAAGGCAGAATGCAGCAATAAGTCTTGCCGAATTATTGATATCTTCCGTATCAATAACCTCAACAGGCGTATGCATAAACTTCAGAGGAAAAGAAACAAGTCCGGTCTTTATTCCGGCTTTTGTGACGGCAATCTCATCCGCATGAGTTCCCGTTCTTCCGCTCATTATCTCCGTCTGATACGGGATATCCTTTTCCTTGGCGATGTAAATAAGCCTGTCTGAAATCTCCCTTGAAATAATCGGCGAGATACCTATCATGGGACCCTTTCCCATCTCTGCCGATTCCTCGGGAGCGCAACCGGGTGTACGCGCAAAGCTTACATCCACAGCTATTGCCATGTCGGCATCGGTTAAAAATGCACTGTTTGCCGCGCCCCTGCCGGACACCTCTTCACCTACGGAAAAGCTGAGAACAAGTTCAGGCTTTTCCTCTCCGTCGGCGACAGCGCCGTTTATAAGTGAAAGCGCTTTTATTATCACGGCGATTCCGGATCTGTCATCAAGAGCACCGCTCATAACCTTATTTCCCGCCATCTCACAAAATGAGTATCTCGGAACGATTCTGTCGCCGGGATGAACCTTTTGCGACAGCTCTTCCGAGGAAAGTCCGGTATCCACGGCAAGGTCTTTTGCAGACTTTGCCTTTCCCTCATCTTCGGGGTTTGAAAGGTGAGGAGGAATTGAGGATACTACTCCGTAAACTGGCTCTGCTCCGAGTATGGTTACCTCGAGACCCGAAAGTATACGCTCATCCGTCCCGCCGCATTTGTCAAACCTTACAAAGCCGTTTTCGTCCGTATATGTCACGACAAAGCCCACCTGATCAACATGGGCATCAAGCATTATACGCGGACCTCTGCCGTGTACCTCACCTATAACAGATCCGCGCCCTGTCGTATATACGTTATCGGTCATACCATCAAGAAGCTCACAAACAGCCTCTGCCGCAGGTGATTCCGCCCCCGAAACACCGTACGGAGCGGTAAGCCTTCTAAGCAAATCAACCGTGTTCAAAAAATCCACCTCTGTTATCGTTTTATAGTTATTCAAGACCGTTAATAAGTTCAATCATTTCATCAAAAAATTCGTGGAACTTTTCCGGATTTCCGCAAGGAGAGCAGTAAAACCCGTGGTTTTCGCCCTCGTTGACGGGCATAACCGTCCACACTCCCTTTTCCGGCTTCATTCCGTCGGCAAAGAACACGTGATTGTTTTCTTCGGAATCCGGATACTGTGCACTTATTACGGGAACAAATCCGTCGTTCTTCTTCCAGCTGTCGTCAAGAATCCTGCCGTCAACTACGGTATGATTTCCGGCAAACCGTATGTATTTCCAAAACTTCGTAAGAATCTTATAACCGCCGGTATTTTTTTTTGCTTCCTTAAGTATTTCAGATTCTTTCATTTTCTCCGTTTCCTTTGAATCAAGAGAAGCGGAATAAGAAAGATAATACACTGTGGGAACAGTCGGAAATTTTTTATTGAGAACGCTCGCGCCGTTCAATGTCATATCATAGCCGCACTGATCCTTCGACACCGCAAGTCTGAAGTCATTCATGAGATCCATTCTGTCAAGTCCCCACTGTGAGAGCATGGGGTCATAGGTTGCCCCTTTTTTTTCAAGGTTATTCATCACAGCGGTGGTGATAAATGCCGGTAGCACGGGATCATTCATGTAATTGGAAAGAGGCGAACCGTTATGCGGTGAAGCAAGGGTTACTACGGCATTGATTCCGCCTGCATTTCCGCCCTTAAAAAGTTCCGAGCAAGCCTCTCCGGATGCGTCTTTTTCCGCCTTTGAGCCGTAAGCAAGAAGAGAAACAAGAACTCGCACCGTCGGACCTCCGAAGGAATGTCCGACTAAGTTTATCTTGCTTTTAAGATCCCACGGTGTGCCCATAACGGCTTTTCCCGTGTAATCGCGTCCGAAGCGTTCGTGTCCGTATTGTTCCGAATGTGCCTTGCCGTAGTCTACTCGAGTCCCGGTAAGCTGTGCATAAAGCTCACACGCTCTGTCATACGCGCTGCTCAGCGGTCCTACGGACGGGGCATACACCTCCGTTCCGTTTTCTCTGAGATATTTAAGAAGATCCTGCTCTTTTGAAAAACCCCAGTACGGCATTTTTTCATTCATTGCCGCATTTTCTCCCCAACCTGTCATTCCGTGTACGAAAACATAAGGATAAGGCCCTTTTCGGGTTTCGTTATTTTCCGAATTCGCGGTAACGTTTACGGAAACATCTCCTACCGGCTCGGCGTCTCCTCTGCCCTTGTACGGAACCGCTACAAGCACAAGCGGAATAAGTATAATCAACACAAGTAAAAGAACCATTATTTTAAAACCGGCTTTCAGTATTTTTCTGAGAATAAACAAAACATACACCTCTCCTGTTCATCGGCATATGATAAAATTATACCCAAAACGATATATCTTTACAAGGATAATAAAGGAACAAAAGGCCACTTTAAAAATTTTTAAAAAAGAATCAACCGACAGAGTCAACTGCCGGTTGATTTATTTGTGTTAAAGTTTTGTACTTAAACAGCCTTAAAATACTTAAGTCACTGTTTTAACTCATATATTTTCTCTTTTCTTTTTAAAAGCATAGGCTGCCGCCGCGCCTGTCACAAGAACAG
>UQZY01000045.1 GCA_900545655.1 uncultured Oscillospiraceae bacterium | reverse complement strand
CCGTCAAGCGCCGGGAAAACGACGCTGGCCAAAGCCCTGCGGGATAGGCTGTACGCCATGCACGGCATATGCAGCCTCATGCTGTCCATCGACCAGCTGCTGCGTTCGGCCACAGGCGGCCATGAATCGGTCCTCGCCGGCCTCGAACGGACCGGCCTGCCCTTCATCGAAACGTTTCACGCGGGAGTCGCGGCGGCGGCGAAAGCCGGAGCATGGACCATCGTCGACCATGTCATCGGCGAGGATCCCGGATGGATCGAGGATCTGCTTGGGAGGCTGGAAGCCATCCCCCTGCTGTCCGTCCAGGTGCTCTGCGACGACGAGGAACTGCGGAAGCGCGAGTCCGGACGTTCCGACCGTTCCCCTGACTGGCCGCACGCCCAGCGGCAGGCCCGGCACATTCACCTCCCCCTGCCCAACCAGATGGCGGTGGACACGACCAGCCCCGAAGACTGCGCCGCCTGTATCCTCGCCGCACTGTCCGCCGAAAAAAACGGTATCCCCATCCGTCCCGGCGGGGGCGCACCCATTTCCACAACAGAACGAGGTTCCTTATGAAGCTCGATGCACACGGCGGCGACCTTCTCGCCATGGCGTCGGTGTCCAAGCGCGATCCCGCGTCCCTGCTTGATTTCAGCGTAAACGTCCGCCCCGAAGGCGCGCCGGAGTTCCTCCGTGCCGCGCTGGTCAGGGCGAATACGGGCCTCGCGGCCTACCCTTCGCCCAACGCCGAGGAGGCCCTTGCCGCTGCGGCACGCCGATACGGCCTGCCCGCCGGCCGCTTCGCCTTCGGCAACGGAAGCAACGAGCTCATCCACGCCCTCGCCTGTTTTCGCGGAAATAGGGATGATATCAATATCCGGATTACGCATTTTTGCGTTTGCCTTACACTTTTCAATGTCAAAGGTAAAATAAGGTGCGACATCAATCTTATTTATGACAAGGAGATCCGACACCTGATACATAAGCGGATACTTGAGAGGCTTGTCATCTCCCTCGGGAACACTGAGTATGGTAAGATTTTTTACTGAGCCGGTGTCAAACTCCGCGGGGCAAACGAGATTTCCCACATTTTCAAGAATGAGAAAATCAAAATCCTCGTCCCCGATACCCTCTATGCCCTGTCTTGTCATCTCGGCTGTAAGATGACACATACCGCCGGTATGGAGCTGAATAGCCTTTGCACCTATGCTTGTTATGGTTGCCGCGTCAACGTCACTGTCGATATCCGCTTCCATTACGCCTATCTTGTACTTATCCGCAAGACGCGGAATAATCTGCGTCAGAGTTGTGGTCTTTCCGCTTCCCGGAGAGGACATGATATTCAGAAAAAACGTGCCGCGCTTTTTCAGTTCTGCACGAAGTACATCCGCGTCCTTGTTATTGTCGGCGAAAATATTCTCTTTTATCTCGATAATTCTGTATTTTTTATCCTCCACTGTAATCCGTCCTTTCAGATAAAGCTGTCATTTCACTTAAAGTCACAGTAGATTGTAGCATTATAAAAATACATCGTCAATTGCGAAAAAAGAGTACAAGTATACTTGCCCGAGCGATGTATAATACGTTATAATAAAACTCATCATGAAATAAAGGTGCGATTGAATTGTATAACAGCTTTGAAGAGCTCCGTGCGGAGTGTGAACAGTGTAATAAATGCAGACTCGGTGAAACCAGAACAAATCTTGTTTTCGGTGTCGGAAACCCGCATGCGGACGTCATGTTCGTCGGCGAGGGACCGGGCGAGAACGAGGACCTTCAGGGCGAGCCCTTTGTGGGTCGTTCCGGTCAGCTGCTTGACCGTATGCTTCTTGAAATAGGACTTTCGAGAAAGGAAAACATATATATCTCCAACATGGTCAAGTGCAGACCTCCGCAGAACAGAGACCCGCAGCCGGATGAGCAGGAGGTATGCATAAACTGGCTTCGTGAGCAATACAAATTCATACGCCCGAAGATAATTGTATGCCTCGGGCGAATCTCCGCGCAGCGCCTCATAAGTCCGGACTTCAAGGTCACAAAGCAGCACGGAGAATTCATACAAAAAGGGGGAATCCTCATGATGGGAACCTTCCATCCGGCGGCTCTTCTTCGCAACCCGAACAACAAGCCCCTCGCCGATGATGACTTCAAAAAGCTGCGCATGAAGCTTGACGAACTAAAGGAGCAGCAGGCATAGTTAAAAAAGCAGTGGATTTCACATTCCATTGCTTTTATTTTGCCCTTTTTGATATATCAAAAATTATTTTACGGACTACAAAAAATAAGAAGCAGCGGTTTATCAAAACTGCTGCTTCTTATTTCGGTTTGATTAAAAAATTTTTACAGCTGACTTTTTCTGATTGCATCGATATCATACGGAGTATTCTGATAAACAAAATAATTAAGCCAGTTTGAGTAAAGAAGGTTTGCGCTTGAACGCCATGTAACCGGGGGCTTCGGTGTAGCCTTACCGTCCGGAAAATAATTAACGGGCTCACTGATGGGTTTTCCTGCATCGAGGTCGCGCTTGTACTCGTTGTAAAGAGTGTCCGCATCATATTCGGAGTGCCCGGTTATGAATATCTGGCGACCCTTTTTTATCGAGATAGCATAAACACCTGCTTCCTTTGAAGACGCAAGTATCTTGAGTTCGGGAACCGCCTCTATGTCGGCACGGTCAACCGTTGTATGTCTTGATTGCGGAACCATGAACGTGTCATCAAAGCCCCTGAAAAGCATGGAGTTTTTCTTTTCAACCCTGTGAGGAAAAACCCCGAAGAGCTTTTCGGGAAGATCATGCTTCTTTATACCGTAGTGATAGTAAAGACCTGCCTGCGCTCCCCAGCATATATGAAATGTTGACCAGACATGAGTTTTACTCCACTCCATTATTTCACAGAGCTCATTCCAGTACTCGACCTCTTCAAACGGCATCTGTTCAACCGGCGCTCCGGTTATTATCATTCCGTCAAAGTTCTTATCCTTTATCTCCGGAAAAGTCTTATAAAACGCGAGCATATGGTCTTGCGATGTATTCCTTGCCACGTGCGTGCTCATCATTACAAGTTCAAGCTCCACCTGAAGAGGAGTATTTCCGAGTAGCCTGCAAAGCTGCGTCTCCGTCTCAATCTTTTTCGGCATGAGGTTAAGAAGAAGAATTTTAAGCGGACGTATATCCTGCTTACCCGCTCTCGTCTCGGTCATGACGAATATATTTTCAGAGTTAAGAACCTTCTTAGCCGGAAGGTCTGTCGGGATTTTAATAGGCATCTTGAATTACCTCTTTTTAAACATGGTCAAGTGCATTTTGTATGTCTTCAATAAGGTCGTTCACGTTCTCTATACCGCAGGAAAAACGGACGAGATCCGAGGGTACTCCGGCAGCTGTAAGCTCCTCCTCGCTCATCTGTCTGTGAGTGGTGGAAGCCGGATGAAGGCAGCATGTACGCGCGTCCGCAACATGTGTTTCTATTGCGGCAACCTCAAGGGCGCGCATAAACTTCTCGGCAGCCTCTCTTCCGCCCTTCACTCCGAAGCTTACGACTCCGCAGGTGCCGTGAGGCATATATTTTTTTGCAAGTTCATAGTACATGTTACCGATAAGTCCGGGATAATTCACCCATGCTACCTTGTCGGATTTTTCGAGAAATTCCGCAATCGCCTGTGCATTTTCGCAGTGACGTGCCATCCTTACGGAGAGGCTTTCAAGCCCCATGTTAAGGAGAAATGCATCATGCGGAGACTGAACAGAACCGAAGTCGCGCATAAGCTGAACAGTAGCTTTTGTGATAAAAGCACCCTCCCTGCCGAAGCGCTCGGTATATGTCACACCATGATAACTTTCATCCGGTGTACAAAGACCCGGGAACTTATCAGGGTGTGCGGCCCAATCAAACCTTCCGGAATCGACGATACAGCCACCTACCGTCGCACCGTGTCCGTCCATATATTTTGTTGTTGAATGAGTTACGATATCCGCTCCCCATTCGATAGGTCTGCAGTTTATCGGCGTGGCAAAAGTATTGTCAACTATAAGCGGAATACCGTACGCATGTGCAACCTTGGCGAATTTTTCGATATCCAGCACGGTGAGAGCCGGATTTGCGATAGTCTCACCGAACACAGCCTTAGTGTTTGGCTTAAATGCAGCACTCAGCTCTTCCTCGCTGCAATCGGGGTCAACAAACGTAAAGTCAATACCCATCTTTTTCATCGTTACGGCAAACAGGTTGTACGTGCCTCCGTAGATACTGTTTGAGGCGACAACATGGGAGCCGCATTCGGCAATATTGAACACCGCAAAAAAGTTTGCGGCCTGGCCCGAGCTCAACAGCATGGCAGCAGCCCCGCCCTCAAGCTCCGCAATTTTTGCGGCCACCATATCACAGGTCGGATTCTGAAGTCTCGAGTAAAAATATCCGGATGCCTCCAGGTCAAAAAGCTTGCCCATATCCTCTCCGGTATCATACTTGAAGGTCGTGCTCTGAATGATGGGTATCTGGCGCGGCTCACCGTTTTTCGGAGTATAACCGCCCTGTATACACGCTGTTTCTATACGACGTTTTTTTGCCATTTTGCCTCACCTTTTGCCTGTTTTCAATTTTTGATTATTTCCAGCTTGAGTTTAAATCTACCGTTCTGTTAAAGATTATCTTATCCTCTGTTGAGTTTTTGTCAACCGTATAATAACCCTTTCTCATAAACTGGAATGTGTCGCCGACCTTGAGATCTCCAATTCCTCCCTCAAGGAGAGCGCCGTCCAGTATTTCAAGTGAATTCGGATTGAGGTATTCTTTTAGTTCCTTGCTGTCATCCGACGGGTTTTCAACATTGAAAAGTCTGTCGTAAAGACGTACCTCAACAGGCTTTGCATCCTCTGCGCAAACCCAGTGAATTGTACCTCTTACTTTCCTTCCGTCAGGTGAATTTCCGCCTTTGGAGGCAGGATCATATGTGCAGTGAAGACAGGTTATATGTCTGTCCTCATCCTGCTCATAGCTCTGACAGGTAATAAAATATGCGCCTTTTAGTCTCACTTCATTGCCGGGGAAGAGTCGGAAATATTTTTTCACGGGCTCCGCCATGAAGTCGTCCTGCTCAACGTATATCTCTCTGCCAAATGTAACCTTGCGTGTTCCGAGCTCCGGCTTGTCGGGATGATACTCCACCTCAAGTTCTTCCGTCTGCCCCTCGGGATAGTTGTCAATGATAACCTTAAGGGGGCGCAATACAGCCATTGCACGGGGTGCGTTTGCGTTCAGGTTATCCCTGACGCAGGCCTCAAGAAGTCCGAAATCAACAACGCTGTACGCTTTTGAAACGCCTATCCTATCGCAGAAATCACGGATTGCGGCAGCAGGGAAGCCGCGTCTGCGCATACCGCTTATCGTTACCATGCGCGGATCATCCCATCCGTCAACATAACCGCCGTTTACAAGGTAAAGTGAGCGACGCTTTGAGGTTACGCAATAGTTAAGGTTAAGTCTCGCAAACTCTATCTGACGCGGCCTGCGCCACCCTAGCACGTCCGAAACCTCACACTCATCGAGCACCCAGTCATAAAGAGGTCTGTGATTCTCAAACTCAAGTGAGCAAAGCGAATGTGTTACACCCTCCTTTGCGTCCTCAAGAGGGTGAGCAAAGTCGTACATGGGATAAACACACCACTTATCGCCCTGTCTGTAATGAGAGAGATGAGCTATTCTGTAGATAACCGGATCTCTCATATTGATATTCGGCGAGCTCATGTCAATCTTTGCACGGAGAACTCTGGAGCCGTCCGGAAATTCACCCTTAGTCATACGCTCAAACAAATTCAGGTTCTCTTCAACGCTTCTGTCTCTGTACGGACTGTTTTTACCGGGCTCCTTAAGAGTTCCGCGGTATTCCTTCATCTCATCGGGCGAGAGATCACATACAAAGGCTTTGCCTTTTTTTATAAGTCTTATTGCACACTCATACATAAAGTCAAAATAATCTGACGCATAGAGTGTCGATGGAATTTCCTCATCCAGAAGCCACTCGATATCATGTCTTATAGACTCGGCATACTCGACATCCTCCTTGCCGGGATTCGTGTCGTCAAGTCTTAAGTTGCATACACCGCCGTATTTTTTTGCGGTTGTAAAGTTTATACATATCGCCTTTGCATGTCCGACATGAAGATATCCGTTCGGCTCGGGCGGGAAACGGGTCTGAACGTGGTCGTATACGCCTTCCTTCAAATCCTCATCAATAAAATCATGTATAAAATTTCCCGTGTTTTTTATTTCTTCACTCATATTACTTCTCCCAATCGGCAATCGCCGCGTCAAATCTGTTGTTAACCTCTGTCTTTCCGAGCACCGCCATGATAGCATGGAGGTCCGGCGTGTTTGTTCGGCTTGTAAGAGCAACTCTTATGATAGTGGATACATCGCCGACGTGACCCTTGAAGTTCTCCGGATTTGCTTTATACTCCTTAACATTCGGAGTAAATCCGAGCGGCTCACATAAATCCTTTATCTTTTGGAACCATGTGTCCTTGTCGTCATTTATGTCAAAAACTTGTTTATAGGCTTTGAGAACGTCCACCGCGTCTTTTCTGCTTATACTTTCCGGCAACACATCATAGCTCTGACTATACGTTTCACCGTAGAAATAGGATACATAGTCCGGAACGTCCGCCCACCTTGAGATATCCTTACGTGGCTTGGCATTTTCACGGTCGATATTTAATATGCTGCGCATCTTCTGACGGTCAGCCTCGATAAGGTCGTAAAACTCCGGATTGTAATTTTCTGCCCATTCCTCGGTCTTTTTGAGAACGGTATCCGCATCCATGACGGAAATAACGTTCTTTGAGATATCGTTGAGTTTTGCAAGGTCAAACAACGCACCCGACACGCTCATCTTTTTAAGATTAAACGGGAAATCCGAAATCGGCGCTTCCTTATTTGCGCGTCTCCAGTCCTCAAAGTTTGAGTTTGCGAGTGTAAGCAGGTACTCAAGAACCGACTCCTTCGGGAAACCCTCTTCGGCGTAGTATTCAACTGCCGCCTCAGGGTCTTTTCTCTTTGAAAGCTTACGCTTGTTTCCGTTATCAAGCTTCATGATAGGAGCTATGTGCGCATACTTCGGAACCTTAAAGCCGCAGCACTTAAAAAGCTGTATATGAGTCGGAACGGATGAAATCCACTCGTCACCCCTTACAACATGTGTGGTTCTCATAAGATGATCATCCACGCAATGAGCAAAATGATATGTCGGTATACCGTCCGTCTTTAAAAGAACAACATCCGTTATGTTTTCGGGCATTTCTATCTTGCCCTTTATCATGTCATCAAATATTATTTTTCCGTCGGGGCGGCCGGGGCTTTTCAGCCTTAGCACATACGGAACTCCCTGCTCGATTCTGTTTTGTATTTCTTCAAAGGAAAGATCTCTGCACCTTGCATACTCACCGTAATAGCCCGGAGTAATGCCGTCCTTTTCCTGAGACGCGCGGAGCTCCTCAAGCTCTTCGGCGGTGCAGAAACAAGGATACGCAAGTCCCTGTGCAACCAGGTACTTTGCGAAACAATGATAGATATCTGCACGCCTTGACTGTGTATAAGGCCCATATGCCCCGGCCTCACTGTCGAAGCCGGTAACTCCCTCTTCAACATCAATTCCGAAGTCATGCAAGCCCTTTATTATTCCTGTTACACCGTCTTCGACCTCTCTCTTTTTATCGGTATCCTCTATACGAAGATAAAACGCCCCGCCGGAAACGTCGGCGGTAAGCTTCGCTATAAGAGCGGCAAAGAGACCTCCGATATGAAGATATCCCGTCGGACTCGGTGCAAATCTCGTCACCCTTGCCCCCTCGGCCAAATTTCTTTCACCGTATTTATTTTCATAAAACTCCGGCGTTTCTTTTACACCGGGAAACAAGAGTTCGGCAAGCTTTGAATAATCCATCTTTTTCTCTCCTGAAAATTTTTTGAATGTTTTTTAAAAATCAATTTCTTTTAAATATCTGATTTGTTTTATAGGGTCAAGCCACGCTTATCCCACATCAATTAACTTATAATTATATAGGATTAACCCTGCTTTGTAAAGAATTTACGCACTGCAAACACGGGAAAAATATATGCCATAAATACAGAAAGTCTCAAGTCAAAAAACCTCGTCCGAAAGGATAAAACAGTCTTGCAAAAAGAAAACGCCCGGATTTATCGGACGTTTTCAGGACATGTGTCGAATTTTACAACCTATCAAACAAACGGATATTTATTCACCTTTACCCATAGCCTTAAGCCTGTGAGTAAATACAGTATCATAAGCCTTTGCCCATCTCTTTACGGCAAAGCGACTGTAGTGTCTCGGAAGGAATTGCTCAACGGCAAGACAAGCGACTATGTCCGCAACAACCCCTATACCCTTCTTTGTAAGATCCTTATCCTTGAGAAGCGCTGCGCCTCTCTTCGGAAGGTTAGGATCAAAGTGAAGGAATTTCCAGAGACTTGTATGGTTTGCGGTGATGGTCATCTCGTGATAAGTGAGAAGACCTTCGTTTATTGCATATGCAATCTGATCCTGTGAAACTCTCGTGAGAAGAAGCTTTGCAAGTGCAAGAGGAGCAATGTTTTTACCCATCTTCTGATAATAGTTATACTGATAATCCCAGAGCGTTTCAGCGGAATATGTTTCCGTCTTGTCGGCAATAATTGTGTCTGCAAGTATTTTTGAATTCTTTATCGCATTTCCGATACCGGAGCCTATGATAGGAACGGTCATAAATGCCGAATCTCCTATTGCGGCATATCCGTCGGAAACCATGATTGAAAGAGGCTGACGAACCGGAATTAGAACAAACTGACCGCCGCGAAGAAGCTTTGTGCCAAGCTGCGGATTTGTCTTTCTGTAGCGGTCTGCAATTTCCTCAACCTGTTCCATGGTAAGAGGATCCATATGTCCGATAAGAAGGTCCGAAAATGTATCCTCGGTTGCAATCCAGCCTATGCCTATGGATTCGGGATCCGGGAAAAGCATTACCTTATACTTATCTTCAACCGTATTCGGGTCAACGGGAAGATCATAAAATGCACGGTAAACATAGAATTTCTCGCCCCAGAGCGGATGCTTCTGTATACCGAGACAATCGGGAAGATTCTGACGCACGGGCGACTCGGCACCGCAGGCATCAATAACCATGTCTCCGAGTATGTCTCCCTTGTTTGTTTTAATTCCTATAACACGGTCTCCGGCCATAACGGGGCCTTCGATATTCACTCCGTACTCAAACTTCGCTCCGTTTGACTCGGCAAAGTTTATTAGAAGCTCATAGATGTCTCTGCGCTCCATCTTTATTTCCATCTCATTCGGGTCGTTTGGAACTCTCTGACGGATTTTTGTGCTGTCGGGTGTGTTTGGACCGAAGAAGGTCATGTCAATCTTCCATTCCCATTTTCCGTCTGCCGGGCGCGGACATCCGACCATATCAAGAGCCTTGGGGTCAAAGATATCTGTCCAGTCGTATCCAAGTTTTCCCTTTTCTCCGCGTTCATAAACCGTAACATCAAAGCCTGCTTTTGCAAGGAGTGCCGCCGCGGTTATTCCGCCGTGTCCCGCACCCGCAACAATAATTTTCTTTCCCATAATTATCACCTCTGTTAAAATCTTTTTCGAATTAAAGCTGTAAAATATTTTATCATATTTAACTTGCAAATCAAACAACTGTTTATATATACTATATTTATATGTTTTACATATCACTGCCAAAGGGGATTAAATAAATGGAAAAAAAAATAAAATCGGAGTTTACAAATTTCAGGGATCTTGGAGATGCCCCCGAAACAAATATCATAAAGGGCAAGATATACCGCTCATCAAAACCAAGCAGGCTTACGCGCAGGGATATATCGCTGCTGGAGTCATTAAGTCTTGATACTGTTGTGGATTTTCGTTCTAAGGAAGAGATAAAAGAAAAGCCGGATTATATCCCAAAAGGGGCAAGGTACATACATACTCCCGTTTTCAGTGACAAGGACTTCCCTCTGATAGTCGTTACAAAAAGGGCTAAATTTCGCATTGTAACGATGAAGAGTAATGAAAAGGGTCTTATAAAAAAGGATAAATTCGAATCGTATTTTGCTATGATTGACAGCTCCGCTTATGAAGAAATATTCAGGTGTATGGACAAAGGAGAAACCTTTCTCTTTCACTGTACGGAAGGAAAAGACCGCACCGGAATGGCTGCTGCTCTCATAGAACTTTCTCTTGGCAGAACGCGCGAAGAAGCCCTTGCGGAATACCTGGCTTCCGACAGGTACAGACCGAACAAAAACCGTGATTGGCTGCATGGTATCGGGGTTCCCCGGGAACTGATCGATGAAATAAGCTATTGCGAGCAGGTCCATGAGGAGCTGTTTAACATGGCGCTTGACTATGCCGAAGAAAAATACGGCAGCATTGACCGATACCTTGAGCAGCACTTCGGTATAACACCGGAGAGGCGGCTCAAATGGCAGAAGATATATACAAAACAATAAATTCTTTTAAAAATATACTGTGATATTCAAACAGGAAATCCGTCTGTTGTTTTAGAGGATAAGGGTGAGAACATGAACGACAAGCAGATAGTTGAGTTGTATCTTAAACGACTTGAATCGGCTATTACCGAAACAAAGAAAAAGTACGGTACGTACATACGTACAATTGCCATGAATATACTTAAGTCAAACGAAGATACCGACGAATGTGAAAACGATACATACTTTCTCACCTGGAATTCCATTCCTCCGAAGGAACCGGAAAACCTTAAATTGTTTGTCGGGCGCATAGCCAGAAACGGTGCAATAAGTATTTACCGTAAAAAAACCGCCGAAAAGCGCGGAGGGGGTATGGAGATTTTACTTTCCGAACTCTCCGAATGTGTCCCTGACAAGGATTTTTCTCCGGTCGAGTCCTCGTTTATGGCCATGCAGCTCTCAACATACATAAATAACTTTCTGCAGGCACAGCCGCAGGAAAAACGCGTTGTTTTCGTAAAACGCTACTGGTATGGAAAATCAATAAGCGAAATATCCGCCGAAACCGGCATGACTGAGAGCAATGTATCCACCACACTCTTTCGGATGCGCGGCGGTTTAAAAGAAATTCTTTCAGGAGGGGGTATATCAGTATGAATGAAATAAACAAAGATAAAAAAGCCGAATTTTCCGAAAAGATTTATTCATCGATTACCAACATAGATGATAAGCTTCTTGAAGAGGCCGAAAGCTATACCCCTTCGGAAATTAAAAATGTCTGTGAAAGCTCAGAAGCACCAAAAAAAGAGCAAGCATCACAGAACACTTCGGAAACAGAATTGCAAAAAGACAAAAAGCAAAAAAAGAAAAACAGTAAAAAGTACATTCTTACGGCAGCATGCCTTGCTGTTGTAATACTTGTTTCCGTGCCTGTCATTTCAAAGGTTGTAAAAAGCAACCAAAAAGACGCCGGACCAAGTGATAGCAGTATCTCAGAGAATTTGGTGGAAAAAGCAAGCGACAAAAAAGCATCCGACAAAACAGACAACGATTCAGATGGCCGAAAAAAAGAAACTGTAAACAGCGTGGCAGCAAACGGACCCATTGAAGAAAAAAACGGTCTCACTTTGAATTCTTACACAGGTCATGGTCTTGACGGCTCCACATATGGAACAAAAGAAATTTTTTCTACGATGAAAAGTTCTACACTGCCCACATACGGAGAGTGTTTTATCGTTGCGGTAAATAATGAAACCACCGGAGAAGTGATAAAAATCTTCAGTGCAACCGGATATGAGCTGAAAATGGCATTTGCGGGGAATTGTCTTGACGACGTACTTGAAAGAATTGATATCGATTAATTTGCGGACAAAAAAGGAAAAAGACCTCGGGAAATTCCCGGGGTCTTTACTTTCATGTAATCGTAATTACTTGAGTTCAACCTTAGCGCCAACTTCTTCAAGCTTAGCCTTAGCTGCCTCAGCATCTTCCTTAGAAGCTGCTTCCTTAAGAGTCTTAGGAGCACCGTCAACGAGAGCCTTTGCCTCTGCAAGTCCAAGACCTGTGATTTCACGAACAGCCTTGATAACCTTAATCTTCTCAGCACCTACTTCTGCAAGTACGATGTCAAACTCAGTCTTCTCCTCAGCAGCTGCTGCACCGCCTTCGGTACCGCCCTGCCATGCCATTAAAACAGACTGAATCTTAGGATCCTCTGCAAACCACATGGAATCTACAACGCCGCCTACATTTAATACAACAACAACCTTCGGGAATGTAGCCTTTACTGTCTCTACCATGCGCTGTTCTGCATCAGACAGATAGAAATCTCCTCGTTCAAATACCTTCTGAGACTCCTTCCACATCGGCTCGCCTGACTCTATGCCATTGTCATAGCTGCTTGTTCTATCCCATCCCTCGCCTGAGAAACGGCAAATCGTAATAAGTGCTGTATCAGTATAAGCTCTTGCCTTCTTTAAAAGATCAGCTGGAACTTCTGGCTCAACAGTCATGCCTGGAGCCACGCCTTTTTCAT
>UQZY01000044.1 GCA_900545655.1 uncultured Oscillospiraceae bacterium | reverse complement strand
GAGATAAAACCTTTTCTTGAAAACATATATGAGGGTATTTCAAGCGGCAAGGAAAAGATTTCTCTTGAGTATGATTCCCCGTTTTCGTATGAAGAAAAGGATAATGAAAAGCTTCGTGAGAAAATTCTTTACGAGCTTAAAAAATGCAGAGATGAAGATATCAGAAACGGGATAACCTCTCTCGGTCCGCATAAGGATGACATTCTTATAAAACTTGACGGTATTTCCGCAAAGGCGTTTGCCTCGCAGGGACAGAAGAGATCCTGTGCTCTTTCTTTAAAATTATCCGAAGCTGCGGTTATGAAAAAAATAACCGGCAGGCAGCCAATCGCTTTTTTGGATGATGTTATGAGCGAACTTGATGACAGCAGACAGGATTATCTTTTGAATCACATAGATGACTGGCAGGTTTTCATAACCTGCTGCGAGCCGTCTTCCATACTGAAAACAAAAAACGGAAAAATATTTGAAATGTGCGGAGGAAAGATATGTTCCTGCACCTAGGCCAATACACAGTAGTGAGAACAGATGAAATAGTCGGAATATTTGATATCGACAACACAACCGTTTCAAAGCATACAAGAAAGTATCTTGCAGAAGCGGAAAAACAGAAAAAAGTGGTCAATGTATCAACCGAGCTTCCGAAATCATTTGTTGTTTGCAATAAAAACGGAAATGAAAAAGTTTATATATCTCAGTTGTCACCGACAACTTTAATAAAACGTTTTTCAACCAAATCTTTAGATGGAGGTTTTTAATTTGGATATTGAAAACACAAATCCGGAGCTTTTAGACACGGAGGAAACAGCAGAAACTTCCGAGGAAAAAAGCGCAGAAATCCTTGCTGAGGAAAAAGAGACTTTGTTGGAGGCTCAAATAGGGGAATTTGACGACGTTGAAACAATGGATACCGTTGTTACCGAAGAATACGGTGCGGATCAGATTCAGGTCCTTGAAGGACTTGAGGCTGTTCGTAAACGTCCGGGTATGTACATAGGTTCAACAGGACCGAAGGGTCTTCATCACCTTGTTTACGAAATTGTGGATAACTCAATAGATGAAGCTCTTGCCGGCTACTGTACACATATCGAAGTCAATATCTTACCGGGAAACATAATTGAAGTAAGGGATAACGGACGTGGTATTCCGGTTGGAATAAATGAAAAAATGGGTGTGTCCACTGTCACGATTGTCCTTACGGTTCTCCATGCCGGCGGAAAATTCGGCGGTTCGGGCTATAAAGTATCCGGAGGTCTTCACGGCGTAGGCTCGTCTGTCGTAAATGCTCTTTCGGAGTGGTTTGAAGTAGAAGTTTCGCAGGCGGGACACGTACATTATCAAAAATTTGAGATGGGTGTTCCTGTAGACGACCTTAAAATAACAGGAGATACAGAAGAAACAGGTACTCTCATTCGTTTCAAGGCATCTCCCGAGATATTCCAGGAAACTACGGAGTATGAATTTGACGTTCTTGAAAAAAGACTTCGCGAGCAGGCTTTCCTCAATGCCGGACTTAAGATTACACTTACGGACAGCAGAGAAGAGGAAGAACACAGGGAGGTTTATTGCTATGAGGGCGGTATAACCTCTTTTGTTGAACACATCATAGCAGGACGCGGCTTTACTCCGCTCCATGATACTCCCATCTCGTTTAATTCCGTTAAGGGTGACAGAGAAGTAGATATTTCTCTTGCTTATAACGACAGCTACAATGAAATAATTTATAGCTTTGCGAATAACGTTCGTACCATCGACGGAGGTACCCACGAAACAGGCTTTAAAACTGCGCTTACCCGTGTCTTCAATGACTACGGAAAGAAATACAATATTTTAAAAGACGGTGACAAAAAGCTTTCCGGTGAAGATGTCCGTGAAGGCCTCGTTGCTGTTATTTCCGTAAAGCTTACGGAGGCGGAGTTTGAGGGACAGACAAAGGGAAAACTCGGAAATACCGAGATGACCCCGCTCGTTTCAAAAACTGTCTATGACAAGCTCATGGAGTATTTTGAAGAAAATCCATCTGTTGCAAGAGCTATTTTCTCAAAAGCACTCGACGCATCGCGTGCCAGAGAGGCAGCAAGAAAAGCAAGAGACCTTGCAAGAAGAAAAACGGCACTTGAAGGAAATTCACTTCCCGGAAAGCTTGCGGATTGTCTGGATAAGGATGCCGAGCTTACGGAATTGTATATCGTCGAGGGAGATTCCGCCGGCGGTTCCGCAAAGGAAGGCAGAGAAAGACAGTATCAGGCTATCCTTCCTCTTTGGGGAAAGATGCTGAACGTTGAAAAAGCAAGACTTGACAAGGTTATAGGAAATGATAAGCTTACACCGGTTGTTACGGCGCTCGGCACCGGAATCGGAGAGGATTTTGACCTTTCAAAGCTTCGTTACAATAAGATAGTCCTTATGGCGGATGCCGACGTAGATGGTGCCCATATCAGGACTCTTCTTCTCACGTTCTTTTTCCGTTATATGAGGCCTCTTATTGAGGAAGGGCACGTGTATATCGCACAGCCTCCTCTTTACAAGGTTTCAAAGGGAAAGAAATTTTTCTATGCCTTTTCCGATGAGGAAAGAGATGAAAAAATCTCCGAGCTGGGCGGCTCCTGTGATATACAGAGGTACAAGGGTCTCGGTGAGATGGACCCGGAACAGCTGTGGGAAACAACAATGGATCCGAAAACACGTATAATGCTTAAGGTTCATCTTGAAGACGCGATGGAAGCGGACGAAACTTTTTCAATTCTTATGGGAGATAAGGTTGAGCCACGTCGTGAATTCATTGAAAAGAACGCAAAATACGTACAGAATCTTGATGTCTGAGAGGAGGGGAAAGAAAAATGTCTCTTAAAAAAATGTCTGCTGAGATGCAGAAGAAAAAAGAACAGGAATTTCGTGAAAATCTCGAAACGTCCAAGGTCGTTGCAGTAGATCTCAACAATGAAATGAGAAAATCTTTCCTCGACTACTCGATGTCGGTTATCATACAGCGAGCGCTTCCGGACGTAAGAGACGGACTTAAGCCTGTACACAGAAGAATTCTTTATACTATGTTTGAAAACGGCCTTTCTCCGGACAAGCCGTACAGAAAATGCGCCGACACGGTAGGCTCCGTTCTCGGTAGATACCATCCGCACGGTGACTCGTCCGTATACGATGCCATGGTACGTCTCGCTCAGTCGTTTTCGATGAGATACACTCTTGTTGACGGACACGGTAACTTCGGTTCTATCGACGGAGATCCGCCGGCTGCATACCGTTATACTGAGTCAAGGATGAGTAAGATATCTCTCCGTATGCTACAGGATATCGATAAGGACACAGTTGACTTTATGTCAAACTATGATGACCGTCTTAAGGAACCGACGGTCCTGCCCTCGCGTTATCCGAACCTGCTTGTAAACGGATCAATGGGTATCGCCGTAGGTATGGCTACAAATATTCCGCCGCACAATCTCCGTGAGGTTATCAGCGGAATGTGTGCAGTCATAGATAATCCGGATATTGGGCTTCCCGAGCTTATGGAGCATATCCCCGGACCGGACTTCCCGACTTCGGGTATTATAATGGGACGCTCCGGAATAAGGGCGGCGTACGGAACAGGCAGAGGAAAAATAACTGTCCGCGCTCGTACGGAAATCGTTGAAAAGCCAAACGGACGCTATGAGATAAAGGTCACGGAAATTCCGTATACCGTAAACAAGGCAAGACTTATTGAAAGTATTGCGGACCTTGTTAAGGAAAAAAGGATAGAGGGTATTGCCGACGTAAACGACTATTCGTCCATGCACGGCATGTATATCTCGATAGACCTGAAGAGAGACGCAAATCCGAACGTTATTCTCAATCAGTTATTTCAGTATACGCAGCTGCAATCCTCGTTCGGTGTAATCAATCTCGCAATTGTTGACGGGCAGCCGAAAATCCTTACTCTTAAGGAAATCCTTGAGCAGTATATTGACTTCCAGAAAGAAATAATAACCAGGCGCACAAGGTTTGACCTCAAAAAAGCGGTCGAGCGCGCACATATTCTGGAAGGTCTTGCAAAGGCAATAGATATTGTCGATGAAATAATCGACACAATAAGACATACAAAGGGCGGAAAAGCGGAGGCAAAGCTCGCCCTTATAGAAAAGTATGGATTTGATGATCCGCAGGCAACGGCAATTGTAAATTTCCAGCTCGGTCAGCTTGCCGGACTTGAAATCAAAAAAATCATGGATGAGCTTGAAAATCTCCATGAAAAAATTGCGGAATTTGAAGATATTCTCGCAGATGAGTCAAAGGTTCTCACCCTCATAAAAGAGGAAGCACAGGCAATCGCAGATAAATACGGCGATGATCGCCGCACGGAGATCTGCAATGTATCCGGTGAAGTGGATATCGAAGACCTTATCCCCGAAGAGGCATGCGTTATGACTCTTACGCACATGGGATATATCAAGAGAATGGTGACAACAGAGTATCAGACACAGCACAGAGGCGGACGCGGTATTTCCGGTATGACGCAGAAGGAAGACGATGTAACGGAAACCATGTTTACGTGTTCCACCCATGACTTTGTCATGTTCTTTACAAATCTCGGACGTACCTACAGAATAAAGGGATATGAGATTCCGGAGGCGTCAAGACAGAGTAAGGGAACCAACATCGTAAATGTTCTTCCTCTCATGCCGGGCGAAAAAGTAACCTCAATGCTCCGTGTACCTGAGGTTGAGGGCGAAGAATATCTTTGCATGATGACAAAGAAGGGTATAATAAAACGTACACCTCTTGTTGACTATAAAAATGTAAGAAAGAGCGGCCTTATCGCCATAAACCTCGATGAAGACGACGAGCTTTCGTGGGTAAGACTTACAAGCGGTTCGGATGACCTTATTGTCGCAACCAAGGAGGGCATGAGTATTCGCTTTAATGAAACGGACGCCAGAACTCTCGGCCGTACGGCACGCGGTGTTAAGTCAATCACGCTCAAGAAAGAAAATGATGAGGTTGTAGGCTTTGACGTCATAAAGGAGAATGCCACAATTCTCACTGTTTCCGAAACAGGATACGGTCGCAGAAGTGTTCCGTCGGATTATAAAGTACAAAAGCGCGGCGGTTCGGGGCTTCTCAACTACAGGGTAAACAAATACGGCAAGGTAGCGGCCATTCGTGTTGTTGAACCGGAGGATGAAATAATTATGATTTCCTCAAGCGGAATAATCATAAGAATTGCCTCCGAGGAGATAAATTGTGTAGCAAGACCCGCAAAGGGAGTTAAGGTAATGAGAATTACGGGAGAAGATAAGCTCATTACGCTTGCTTCCATAAGAGAAGAATGGGAAAAGCAGGAGATTGTTACAACGGAGAACAATGAAGAAAGCAGCGAAGAAGAAAAAGCCGGGGAATAAATGACTTACTCTTTATAGATTGGTGTGATAAGTAAATTCCTATGAATAAGAAACAAAGAAATGAAGATGAGATTGATTTCAGCATATACCTTGAAGCATTAAATGAAGAAGAAAATGATGATAAAAGGCAGGATATAACGCCGGACGAAGAAAATATCTCTACAGCGGAACAGGAGCAATTTTTTGAGGATATTTCCGACAGTAGTTCCGATGAAGTTTTTGACGAAAAATCCGACGATACCGAAAAAGAGAAGCTTCCTCTCTCAAGCCGCATAAAGAACTGGTGGGCGAGAAGAGGAAAGGCTCAGAAGGTTATTATCATCATTGTAGCCGTTATTCTGGTTCTTGCGATAATCACGGGCGTGTTTGTCTGGTCAAAGCTTTCCCTTATAAAAAGAGACGACTTTGACGGAGACGAGGGTATAACATACGAAGATATCAACATAGAGGATATGGACAGTATCACGGATGCTACATCGCTCAATGACTATCTTAAAAAATGGGCTACAAACGGCGGCAAGAAGATGTCCGCGAGTTATGTCAAAAATGTTCTTCTTGTGGGACAGAGAGACGGACTTACGGACTCAATGATGCTTATTTCCGTGAACGAAAAAGCAAAGACCGTTTCCATGGTGTCCTTCTACAGGGACAGCTGGACGTATATCTCTCCGAACGGGAAGAAGGAGAGCTTCGGAAAGCTTAACTGGGCATACGGAAAAGGCGGAGTCAAGTGTCTTGTTGAAACTATCGAAAACGATTATAAGATTAAAATTGACGATTATGTTATGGTTGATACCGATTCATTTCCGCTGCTTATAGATGCGCTCGGCGGAGTTGACGTTAACGTTACCGAAAAAGAGGCAACATATCTCAACAACACATGGCGTGAGTGGACGTTTACGGGAAACCCCGTAAGCTTCAAAGCCGGAATGAATCATCTTAACGGCGAAAAAGCTCTTATGTTTTGTCGCATAAGGAAGCTTGACTCTGACGTCGGAAGAACCGAGCGCCAAAGAAGAGTTATATCGGCAGTTATGACGAGTTTTAAGGACGCCGGGGTTTCAAAGGTAAATAACGCAATCAATACACTTTTACCGAACGTAAAGACAAGCATGAGCAATTCGGAAATGCTGGGCTTTGCATCAAAGGCTGTTTCAAACGGCTGGCTTAAGTTCCCGATTTCTCAGGAGACCATGCCCACCGAAAGTACCGGAAAAATCGGAACGGCGGGTAACGGACAGTCCGTATGGCTCATTGACTATGAGGCGGCGGCTCATGAGCTCCAGATACTTCTTTACGGAAAATCAAATATCAATCTCTCGGAGGAGAGAAGCTCTCCGATTTCTTTGAAGAGTACGGCTTCACAGCCGCAGGGCAACAGCTACTCATATACGGGAAGCGCGACAAAGAAGAGCAATTATTCTCAAAACGTAAAACCTGCTCCGAGCACAGAGCCTCCTACAGAGGCTCCGAGTGAGAGCACGGAGACTACGGCGACATCTGATACGAGTCAGCCGACCGAAAGTGCGACTTTACCTCAAACTCCCGGTGAAACTAAGCCCGAAGAGAAAGTCGAACAAAATTAAATGCTATAAAAAATGAAAACTCCTTTTACCGCATAAGCAGGTAAAAGGAGTTTTTAAAATGAAATATTCGTTTGTAGGTGTGCTTCAGACATTTTCTTCACGGAAATCTATCACAATTTCATCACGGACACCCTC
Organism: uncultured Oscillospiraceae bacterium; assembly: GCA_900545655.1. Classification (GTDB taxonomy): domain Bacteria; phylum Bacillota; class Clostridia; order Oscillospirales; family Acutalibacteraceae; genus UBA1227. The sequence continues at coordinate 5,474 of UQZY01000044.1, read as the reverse complement.
AAGCTTTTTATAGCTCACTCCCGCAGAATCAAGAATTCTCTTTGAAGCAATGTTTCCGGGGGTTCCGTTGTATTTGTCGGAAAGGTATATGATTTCCTTTATACCGCACTGAGCGATTGCCTTTGCACATTCATTGCAGGGAAAAAGAGCAACGTAAATTTTTGCACCCTCAAGATTTCTGCCGGAGTTGTTCAAAATAGCATTGAGCTCAGCGTGACAAACGTAGGGGTATTTGGTATCGTATTCGTCGTCACCGTCGCGGTTCCACGGAAAAATATCATCATTACAGCCAACAGGGAATCCGTTATAGCCTACGGACAGAATCTTGTTCTTATCATTTACAATACATGCGCCGACCTGCGTGTTAGGGTCCTTGCTTCTCATTGCGGAGAGCATGGATATGCCCATAAAATATTCATCCCAGGATATGTAATCTTCTCTTTTGCCCAAAACAACTCATCCTTTCAAAAATCTTCATGAAAAGATTTTAACAAAATATATAACTCATTGCAATAAGGCTTTTTTTAATGAAGAAAGTGTGATAATATTAAGCGGAGAGAAAAAGAAAAACTGGGGGAAAAGAAATGAATACAACAGAATTTCTTAACAGGGAGAACATGAAAAAAATTCTTATCCTGTGTTTTTGTGTAATCCTTATGTTTGTGGCATTTGAGAAAATAGAAGGAATTTTTTCGATAATCGGAAAGTTTATTGATCTTATTTTTCCGTTTATTCTCGGAGGATGCATCGCCTTCGTTTTCAACGTACCGCTGAAAAAAATTGAAGGAACTCTTTTCAAAAACAAGCCGGACTTTAAAGGAAAAAGAGCGATATCATATATCCTGTCTCTTCTTATTGTTATAGCTGTTTTGGGGCTTGCTACCTTTGTAATTGTTCCGGAGCTTATCGAAACCACAAAACAGTTGACCGATCAGGTCCCTGCTATTATAAAACAGGCGCAGGTTTTTATAACGGAATTTACGGAGAAAAATCCGGAGATTGAAAAGCTCACAAAGGACATCAATTTCGATTATGAGGAGCTTTACAAAAAGGTTATAACCGTTCTTACCGGTGCGACCGGGGTTCTTTCGTCAACGGTAGACTTCGTAGGCGGAATAGTAAGTGGATTTGCGACCTTCTTTATCGGTTTTGCTTTTTCGATTTATATCCTTTTCAGGAAAGAGGATCTTATAAGACAGTTTAAAAAGATTTTTTATGCGGTTTTTCCCGAAAAAGTTGTCGAAAGAATTATTTATATCTGCGAACTGTCAAACCGCACATTTTCAAATTTTATTACGGGGCAGTGCCTTGAGGCATGTATACTGGGCTTTATGTTCTTCTTAACAATGAGCATTTTCGGTATGCCGTATACGGTGCTTATAAGCGTTCTCATTTCCCTTACCGCACTCATCCCGATTTTCGGAGCGTTTATAGGATGTGCGGTGGGAGCGTTGCTTATACTCACGCAAAGTCCTAAGCAGGCTCTTATCTTTATTATCATGTTCCTTGTTTTACAGCAGATAGAGGGAAACCTCATCTATCCGCATGTTGTAGGCGGCTCTGTGGGGCTTCCGTCCATATGGGTACTGGTTGCGATAACCATAGGCGGAGACCTTATGGGAATTGCGGGAATGCTTGTTTTCATCCCACTTTGCTCTGTTCTTTATTCCTTGTTCCGTGACTTTATCAACGGAAAGATTGATAAAAGGGGAATTCCCAAAGAAAAATATGAGGAAAAGAAGCTTGTTCCTAAAACGGAAACCGCAGAGAGTGAAACATAAGAAGGCTTTAACAGAAAAACCGTGATTTCGAGGAGAAATCACGGTTTTTATTTATAAATGTTTCGGAGCTTGCGCACCGGGTTTTGCGTACACGGTTTGGCTTAAACCGTTTTTATTTCATTGCTTCCTCAATGGCAACTGCGCAGGCAACTGTTGCACCGACCATCGGGTTGTTACCCATACCGATAAGACCCATCATTTCAACGTGAGCCGGAACGGATGAGGAGCCTGCAAACTGAGCGTCGGAATGCATACGTCCCATGGTATCCGTCATACCGTAAGAAGCAGGACCTGCAGCCATGTTATCAGGATGAAGTGTACGTCCTGTACCGCCGCCGGATGCAACTGAAAAATACTTAACTCCGTTTTCAACGCACCACTTTTTGTAAGTGCCTGCAACGGGGTGCTGGAATCTCGTGGGGTTCGTGGAGTTACCCGTGATGGAAACCATAACGTTTTCGAGTTTCATTATAGCAACGCCTTCGGGAACGTTATCCGCGCCGTAGCATTTAACCTTCGCTCTCGGGCCGTCGGAATAAGGCTTCTCGTAAACGACGGTAACCTTTTCGGTGTACGGATCAAAAGTGGTTTCGACGTAAGTGAAGCCGTTGATTCTCGAAATGATCATTGCGGCGTCTTTGCCGAGACCGTTGAGGATAACTCTCAAAGGTTTGGTTCTTACGGTGTTCGCGTTAAGAGCGATTTTGATCGCGCCTTCCGCCGCGGCGAAAGATTCGTGCCCCGCGAGGAAGCAGAAACAATCTGTGTCATCCGAAAGGAGCATTGCGCCGAGGTTTCCGTGACCGAGACCTACCTTTCTGTTCTCGGCAACCGAGCCGGGAATACAGAACGACTGAAGTCCTACGCCGATTTTAGCGGCGGCATCGGCGGCTTTCTTTGCGCCGCTCTTTATAGCGATAGCCGCGCCTACGGTGTACGCCCAGACGGCGTTTTCAAAGCAGATGGGCTGAGTACTTCTCACTATATCGTCGCAATCGACGCCGTGAGCAAGACAGATTTCCTTGCATTCTTCAACCGAAGAAATGCCGTATTCTTTCAAAGTAGCATTGATTTTGTCAATTCTTCTTTCATATCCTTCAAATAAAGCCATTTCTTCTTCTCCTTATTCCTTTCTCGGATCGATATATTTGTAAGCGTTTTCAAATCTGCCGTAGTGACCTTTAGCCTTTTCATACGCTTCGTTCGGAGTCATTCCTTTTTTAATGAAATCGGTCATTTTGCCGAGCGAGATAAACTCGTAACCGATAACCTGCATATCTTTGTCGAGAGCCATTCTGGTTACGTAACCTTCAGCCATTTCGAGATATCTCGTTCCCTTTTCCTTCGTGCCGTACATTGTACCGACCTGAGAACGAAGTCCTTTCCCGAGATCTTCGAGTCCCGCGCCGATAACAAGACCGTCGTCGGAATAAGCGGACTGAGTACGTCCGTAAACAATCTGCAGGAAGAGTTCTCTCATAGCGGTGTTGATAGCGTCGCACACAAGGTCGGTATTAAGCGCTTCGAGAATGGTTTTTCCGGGAAGAATCTCGGAAGCCATTGCCGCGGAGTGAGTCATACCGGAGCAACCGATGGTTTCGATCAACGCTTCTTCGATGACGCCCTTCTTGACGTTGAGCGAAAGTTTGCAGGCGCCCTGCTGGGGAGCGCACCAACCGACGCCGTGGGTAAATCCGCTGATGTCGGTAATCTGTTTCGCCTCTACCCAAAGCCCTTCTTCGGGAATAGGCGCGGGTCCGTGCTTGGGACCTTTGGCTACGCAGACCATATCCTTTACTTCGTTTGAATATTGCATAAATATTCCTCCAGATTTTTTTCGGTAAAAAACGCGCCGATAAGCCGTTCGGCGTTTGTCCGTGTCTATTATAGCATATCGAAAAAAATTTTACAATTATTATTTAAGCATAATTTTAAGATTTTTTGCTTGCTTTTATAATGTTTTAATGATAGAATAGAAATCGGCGGGCGGGTTTTCCCTTCCGCGGCTTAAAACATCAATTCGAGTCTCAGGCGAAACGCTTAGCCCGAAAGATAAAACGAGGTAAGAAAACATGAAAAACGTAATGGACGTTTTAGAGGAACGCGGATTCATCAAACAAACCGTTTACGGCGACGATCTCAGAAAGAAACTCGAAACCGAAAGCGTCACTTTTTACGTCGGATTCGACCCGACGGCGGACAGTTTGCATATAGGTCATTACATTCCGATTATGGCTATGGCGTGGATGCAGAAATACGGACACCGCCCCATCGCTCTTTTTGGCGGCGGCACGGGCATGATAGGCGATCCCTCCGGCAGATCGGACATGCGCCAGATGATGACGAGAGAAACGATTAACCATAACATCGAATGTTTCAAAAAGCAGATGTCCCGCTTCATAAACTTCGATGGCGAAAACGGCGCGATCATCGCGAATAACGCCGATTGGCTTCTCGATCTCAATTACGTAAACTTCCTGCGCGATATCGGCGTATATTTTTCCGTGAACAAAATGCTTACGGCGGAGTGCTTTAAACAGAGAATGGAAAAAGGACTCACGTTCTTTGAATTCAACTATATGCTTATGCAGGGGTACGACTTTTTGCATTTAAACCGCGAATACGGCTGCTCGCTCGAGGTGGGCGGCGACGACCAGTGGTCGAACATGCTCGCGGGCGTGGACCTTATCCGCAGAAAGGAACAAAAGGACGCTTATTGCCTTACTTGCACTCTCCTTTTGAACAGCGAAGGCAAAAAGATGGGCAAAACTCAGAAAGGCGCGCTCTGGCTCGACGAAAACAAATGCTCCGTTTACGACTTCTATCAATATTTCAGAAACGTGGAAGACTGCAAAGTTGCGGAATGTATGCGGCTTCTGACGTTTATGGATATGGATGAAATCGCCGAACTCACGAAACACAACGACGAAAGAATGAACGCCGCCAAAGAAAGGCTTGCGTTTGAAGTTACAAAACTCGTTCACGGCGAAGAAAAAGCCGAACAGGCGAGAAAGCAGGCGAAAGCGGCTTTCGGCGGAAACGCGGAAGATATGCCCTCTTACAACGCGGGCGGCGCGGATAATATTCTCGACATAATGGTCGGCGCGGGCGTTGCCAAATCCAAAGGCGAAGCGAGAAGGCTCATAGAGGGCGGCGGCGTTTCGATCGACGAAACGAAACTCTCCGTGAACGATCTTACGATTGCTCCGGAAGTTAAATCGAAAGGCAGTTTCGTTCTTCACAAGGGCAAGAAAGTTCATATCAACGTAATCCTTTAATATAATTTGTAATATAATGTGATAATATAACGAGTTATATAAATGAAATAATATAACGAGCCGTGGCGGCGTTTAAAAAACGCAACCGCGGCTCTCTTTTAAATCCGCCGCAGGCGATTGTCCTTAAAAACAATCGCCTGCGGCGGACCTTTATACACCCGCAAAAATGCGAATGAAAATACAAATTAAATTTTTCCCGAAAAAGGTGGCATAAACGCTTGACGAAGTTTTCCGCCGCCCCGAAAATCGATTTCTCCGACAAACACGAAGATTTTCACTCCGCGAGTTTTCCACGCGAACATACGTTTTTGTGGATAAATGTGGATAACTTTCGGCAAAACAGGGGAGTTATCCACAATTCAGAAAAAGTTATCAACATAAATCACATAAACAGTGTTTTCCCGTGCAAAAATGC
>UQZY01000043.1 GCA_900545655.1 uncultured Oscillospiraceae bacterium | reverse complement strand
GACAGACAGACAGACAGACAGACAGACAGACAGACAGACAGACAGACAGACAGACGTAATTGTCTGCGATTTTGTGTTTCGAAATATAAATAATTGTGCTAAACCAACCTGACAGGGCTTGAACATCAAGCCTTGACGGGTTGGTTTTCTATATGAAAGACAAAACTTGAAGTATTCTGAAATCGGAATACCTCAAGTAATCACTAAAATTAGGTTGAAAATTTTAGCGGTTAATTACCTGCTTTACAAAGTTTATGAGAAACAACTAAAGAGAACAGAGGAGATTTTTATGGCTGTTTTTAAGTGCAAAATGTGCGGCGGCACAATAGAATTTAATCAAGGCGATACAGTCGGAGTGTGCGATTCGTGCGGAACAAAGCAGAGCTTGCCCGTCGGTCTTGATGACGAAAAGAGAGCCAATCTTTACGACAGAGCTAATCATTTTCGCCGCAATAACGAATATGACAAGGCGATGTCGATATATGAGCAAATCCTTAATGAAGACAGCAAGGATGCCGAAGCATATTGGTCAATCATTCTCTGCCGTTACGGTATTGAATATGTTGAAGACCCCACGACTCATACAAGAGTTCCTACCGTAAACCGTGTTCAGTTTTCGTCCGTTGTTTCGGATAAGGATTATAAATCGGCTTTGAAATACGGAACCGTTGAACAGAAAGAAATTTACAAGGCGGAAGCACGCAAGATAGATAAAATACAGAAGGGTATTCTTGAAATTTCATCAAAAGAGGAACCTTTTGATATATTCATCTGCTACAAGGAAACGGACAACAGCGGACGCAGAACACCAGATTCCGTGCTTGCAAATGATTTGTACCACCAGCTCACGCAAGAGGGCTACAAGGTGTTTTTTTCAAGAATTACTCTTGAGGATAAGCTCGGCCAGGAGTATGAGCCATACATATTTGCTGCACTCAACAGCGCAAAGGTTATGGTCGTGCTTGGCACAAAGCCCGAATATTTCAATGCTGTATGGGTCAGGAATGAATGGAGCAGATATCTTACACTTATCAAAAACGGTGAAAAGAAAATGCTCATTCCTGCATACAAGGACATGGATCCGTATGATCTGCCCGACGAATTCTCATACTTACAAGCACAGGATATGTCAAAGCTCGGATTTATGCAGGATCTCATTCGTGGAATAAGCAAAATAATCGATAAAAATGAGCAGGAATTAATCAAAGAAACAATTACCAACAATTCGACAGTCACAAGCGTAAATATAGCACCATTACTTGAAAGAGCGTTCATTTTCCTTGAAGATGGCGATTGGTCAAACGCGGACGAGTATTGTGAAAAAGTTCTCGACCAAAATCCCCAGTGTGCTGAGGCATATTTAGGAAAGCTTATGGCGGAAATGAAAGTCAGAAAGAAAAAAGATCTTTTCAGTGTTGACAAGCCTTTTTATAACAATAAAAATATTCGAAAAATACTTCGGTTCGGAGATGACAACCTAGTCCGTGATATTACAGAACTATCTCAAATAAACAAAGAAAAAACAGAATCATTGAGAAAGGATGAGATTTATTTTAATGCAGTTAACTTTTTGAAAAACAAAGCCACCTCCATGGATGATTATTGTTGGGCATTAGAGCAATTTAAAACAATTTCCGGGTGGCGAGACGCAGATGAACATATTCGCATTTGCGAAGATATGATAAAGGAAATATCTGATGAGAATGAAAGTCAACTTGAATGTGACAACCCAAAACTTGTAAAAAAGAAGAAGTTAAAAAACTGGATAATAAAATTCTTATTACCAATATTGGGCGTTTCAATTCTATTGTTGATTATTATATTGCTTATTGATTTCTTGAGTAATCCGGCATAAAAATATTGTTATGCATTTTAACTATTATAATATTTTATACATCTATACTGTTTTGAGTAATATTGCTTTTTCTGTAAGCCGAAAAGACAAACAAGGGAGAAAATTTTTATGGCTGTTTTTAAGTGCAAAATGTGCGGTGGCACAATAGAATTTAATCAAGGCGATACGGTCGGAGTGTGTGATTCGTGCGGAACAAAGCAGACGCTGCCGAATGTGAATGACGATGCGATAAGCAGTCTTTACAATCGTGCAAATACGCTTAGAATGAAGAGCGAATTTGACCGTGCGGAGGAATTGTATAACAAAATCATTGCTTCCGATGAAACGCAGGCGGAGGCTTATTGGGGAATTATTCTTTGTAAATTCGGCATTGAATATGTCGAAGACCCAAAAACATTTAAAAGAGTGCCGACCTGCCACAGAACATCATTTGATGCAATTACTGCCGATGAGGACTTTAAGCTGGCGGTAAAGTACGGCGATGCCGAACAGAAAAAGCTGTATAGAGCCGAAGCTAAGGCGATTGATGCTATACAGAAGGATATTCTGAATATTGCTAAGAACGAAAAGCCGTTTGATATTTTTATTTGCTATAAGGAAACCGATGAATCGGGCAAACGTACACAGGACAGTGTTATTGCGAATGAAATATACCATCAGCTCACGCAAGAAGGCTTCAAGGTGTTTTATGCGGCAATCACGCTTGAGGATAAGCTCGGACAAGAATACGAGCCGTACATATTTGCCGCTCTGAATTCTGCAAAGGTGATGCTCGTAATCGGTTCAAGGCCGGAATATTTTACGGCGGTTTGGGTCAAGAACGAATGGTCAAGATTCTTAAAGCTGATGAAAAAGGATCGTTCAAAGCTCCTTATTCCATGCTATAGGGATATGGACGCTTATGAATTGCCCGACGATTTTGCACATCTTCAGGCACAGGATATGTCTAAAATCGGATTTATCAATGATATTGTCAGAGGTATCAAAAAGGTTGTTGATAACGATTCAAGTGCACAGAAAAAATCCGTAGTTAAAGAAACTGTTGTAATGCAAAATGAGAACGGAAACGTTAGGGCGTTGCTTGACAGAGGATTTATGGCACTTGAGGACGGCGAGTGGGACAAGGCCGACGGATTTTTTGAGCAGGCATTGAATTTTGATGCCAAAATTGCCGAAGCATATCTCGGTAAATTGATGGCTGAGCTGAGAGTTCACAGAAAAGAGAAGCTTGCAAATTGCGAGAAACCGTTTTACAACAGCAATAATTATCAAAAGACTGTCCGATTCGGCGATGATAAGTTGATCGCAGATTTGGAAGGCTATATCAAGCACATAAACGAGCGCAATGAAAATAATCGCCTGACAGAAACTTATACCAGTGCGATAAATGCGATGAATTCCGCTGAAACAGAAGATTATTTTAAAGCTGCTGCACGCGCCTTTCAAAGCATAGCTGATTATAAGGATTCAAAAGAAAAGGCAAAAGAATGTCTTGAAAAAGCCGAAGCAGCTCGCAAGGATGCTATTTTTGCTGACGGCAGAGAAAAGATGTATGTTGAGAGTATTTCAAGCTATGAAGGTGCTATCAAACTGTTTGAATCTGTTTCGGGTTGGAGAGATGCTAACAAGCAAATAGCAGTTTGCAAGCAAAAAATAGAACAGCTCAAAATAAAAGAAGAAGAGGATAGACTTGAAGCCGAGCGCAGGGCTGAAAAACGCAGAATCGAAAAAGAAAAAACAAAAAAGAAATATATTAGAATTGCGAAAATTGGAGGACCGATTCTGGCTGTTGTAATAGTTTTTATAATCATATTGAATACAGTTATTATTCCGAAGCAAGAATACAGTCTCTTAGTTGCACAGTACGGCAAAGAATCGGCAGATAAGTTAGTGAAAATAGATGTGGGGGACACCTACACATTTGGTACATATGAGCAAGATAATAATTTCTCAAATGGGAAGGAGGCAATTGAGTGGATAGTTCTTGCTAAAGATGGTAATGAGTTATTGCTGATCAGCGACAAAGCACTTGATTGTCAACCATATAACAAATCATGGGGTGATGTTACATGGGAAACCTGTTCTCTGAGAAAGTGGCTGAATCAAGATTTTTTGGATGTCGCATTTTCTGAAAGCGAAAAAGACAAAATATCGACAGTTGCTGTTCCTGCAACAAATAATCAAAAGTATCACACTAATGCAGGTAATTCAACTCGAGACAAAGTGTTTATACTTAATATAGATGAAGCTAAAAAATATTTTGAAACAGATGAAAACAGGAGATGTGCCCCTACTGATTATGCCGTTGCCCAAGGGGCAAGTATGGATAACTTTTATACAACATACGGACAAGAAGCTACAACATGTTGGTTGCTACGTTCGCCCGGTGAGTCTCAAGAAAAAGCTACCAGTGTTACTTTTGCAGGTTCAATTGCCTTTAGTGGTAATTCTGGTGTATCTGATGATGGTGTTCGCCCCGCAATATGGATTTCTCTTTAAAAAGTGAAACGGTTTGCTAATGCCAAGCGATGCAACGTATTAAGTTTAAACTTTTATTATAAAAACGGAGGAAACTTAAATGAAAGATATAATGTTTCTTTTTGGGTCGGGTGCTGATACAGATGTTAACGGAGATTTAGTGTCCGGAAGCCAATTCGCTGAAAGTATAATTCAAAATAAATATGCAGATAAAATAAATAATATAACGCAAGAAGATTTTAGAAACTTTAAACTGATAAGTCATAACAGTAAAAAGATATTCATACAGACAATAGTTCATAACGAAAACCTTGCACGTGAAAAGCTATCTCCTGAAGATGTAGATTTGGTTATGGGATATAACAACAATGCTGAGAATTCCGATACAACTAAGGAAAAAATAGCAAAAATGTGCAAAAAGTGGTACGACCTTATAACAAACACAGAAATTCCTCAAGAACAATCTGAAAAAGATGCAAAAGAATTCTTTTTGAAAAATGCTGCCCTGTTTGGTTCATTGGATGAAAAATTTAATTCGCTTCGATATCCGAATAAAAAGGACGCAAATGCTAAGAGGGTAATCAATGCGTATTGGACTGTATTTATGGTAATGTTTAAAAGCTTATTCGGAGAAATTTCGGAATTAGATTTTGATGCGGTTCTTAAAAAGCTGTCAGATGAAAAAACAGTTGCGAAAAATATGTTGTCAGGACAAAGCGATTGCTATTATAACACAGTAAACAAAGTTAAGGGCAACTATCATATTGCTACAACCAATTATACGGCTCTTGTGTCCACAGCCTTTGAAAATCGTGCAAATTATTTGAATGGAAAATTGAGCTGGTTTGAAGATTTATATAATCTGACGGTATATGATTGTACCCAAGAAAGCGAACGTGACTTGATAGTAAAACACCCCAAAAATATAATCCCATTTATTTTTATACCGAGCGGAGTGAAACCTATTGTATGCCCTAAGCAGGTTAAAGAATACACTGATTTCAAAAGCAATTTAGAAAGCAGTAGCGTTCTTTGCGTTATCGGTTACAGGTTCAACAGCGAAGATAATCATATCAATTCGTTTATAGCGGACTGGTTAAGAAAAGATAAAAACGCCCTGATTTATTTCAATTATGAAGAGGGCTGTAATTTGGAGGATTTGTATTGGATTAAAATGCTTATTGAAGGTGGAAAATATAAAACGATTGATAAAATTGAGGGTTTTAATTTTGATTTTATAGATGAGCATAAAGTTATTGACATAAAAATAAATAAGAATAATGCAAGAGAAATGGTTTCGCATTTTGTTGAGCAATACAACCAAAGAATAGCGGCAATGTAATCCATAAGATAGTTGTTAAATAAGACAGGAGGAAAATAAAATGGCGCATATTGCAGATGTAATCAAATATGAGGGTGACAACAGTACATTTATCTGGAAACATCCTCGGGAGGACTTTAACAGCCTTACGCAGCTGATCGTTCATGAAAGCCAGGAGGCTATATTCTTCATGAACGGACAGGCTCTTGACCTGTTCGGACCCGGCAGATATACTCTCGAAACTCAGAATATCCCGAAAATCGGCGGAGCATTAAAGCACAACACAGGATTAAAAAATCCTTTCCATTGCGAGGTCTATTTCATTAATCAGACTGTTCAAATGGGATTAAAATGGGGAACCGATTCCAAGATAAGATACATAGACCCCGAATCGGGCGTGCCCCTTGAATTGGGCGCAAGCGGCGAGATGAATTTGCAGGTTTGCGATAGCAGAAAGCTCCTGGTTAAGCTTGTCGGCACGATGAAAGGAATAGCATGGGATGCCGACAGCAAGGATTTTACAAAATCTATTCAAAATTCTTTCAGACCGATGATTTCCACAGAGGTTAAAGCGAACCTTGCGACTGTAATTAAATCAAAAAAAATAAATATTCTCGAAGTTGATGAACACCTTGTTGAAATAGGTAACGAGCTTCACCAAAGAATTCTTCCGGGCTTTGAAGAGTTTGGCCTTACAATTCCACAGTTCTATCTCAATACGGTGGTTCTGCCTGAAGAAGATCCGAATTTCAGAAAGATAAGAGAGCTGTATACAATCTCTTTGCAGAAGCGAATGATTGATGCCGAAAAGGATATCAGAACATCAAAAGCGCAGGCTGAGGCGGAAATTACCGCCGCTCAAAGAGCTGTTGAAATTGAAAAGCAGGCGACTCAAACCGAAATAGCACGCCACGAAGCGGAAAGAAAAATAATTGAGTCTGAAGCAGAGGCAGAGGCGATGCGCCGTGCAGGTTACGCCGAAGCACAGGTTATGCAAGCTCAGGGAATCACCAAGAAAGACTATGTACAGGCAGATGTTCAAAAGGCTTTTGCCGAAGGCATGGGAAATATGGGAGGCTCCGGAGGCTCGGCAATGGGAGACGTAATGGGACTCGGTATCGGATTGCAGGCGGCACAAGCCATGAGCGGCCAAATCGGAAATATGTTTGGCACGTTTAATAATCAACAGAGCCTACTTAAGTGTGCAAAATGCGGAGCAGATATTCCGCAAGGATCAAAATTCTGCTTGCAGTGCGGCGAAAAGGTTGCGGCAGGTTCAAACGACGCTGTCGTTTGTCCGGAATGCGGAAAAACTGTTGCTAAAGGCAAGTACTGTTTGGAGTGCGGACATAAGTTTGTAACTACTTGTCCGAATTGCGGCAAGGAAATTCCTGAAGGTGCAAAATTCTGCCTTGAGTGCGGAACTAAAATTTAAAATGAGGGGTATATAATCATGAAAATCAAAAGACTTGCTATTACAATTTTCACAGTATTGTTTGTTGCGTTTACGCTTGTCTCGTTCTTTGCATACGATAAATCATCTTCTGTCCCAATTGTTTGTGAAGATAAATCCTATGCTCAGAAATATGCAAAGCATCATAATATCGACTATAAAATTTTGTCTGATTCCGATAAGAATATCGGTCTTGTAAATCTTGACGATTTTAAGTATAACGACGACGGAACATTGGTTTCCTACAACGGAGACAGTGAAACAATTGCTATCCCCGAATTGATCAATGATACTGCTATCATCAGGGTTAAAGAAAACGCATTTGCTGATGCAAAAAATCTGAAAGAGATTTATATTTCAAAAACACTCCTTATTTTTGAACCGAACAGCCTTAAGGGGGTTACGGTTTATGTCCCGGAGGATTCTCTTGTTTATAATCTTATGCAATGGAAGGATAAGAATAAAATTGATCTCTCCGTCGGAGAAAATACAGGCGATGTTGTTGTTTCAAATTTTGATGATTTTAAGGTCTCGTCAAACGGCACGTTGGAATCATATGTAGGTGACGATTCAATTATCTCCATTCCTGCCAAAATCGGTGACTTGAAAATAAGGAAGATTGCCAAGGATGCTTTTATAACCGCAAAGCGTTTAACAAAGGTTTATCTTCCCGAAAGCCTTGAAAAATTTGAACCGATGCGTGTTGAAAACGTTGAATTCTGTATTTCAACAAAGTCCGATGCTTATAAAGATGCGAAGGATAACAAGTCAAAGGTTGATTTCTCAAGCAATACGGATCATAGCAAAATGGCGGCTTCTCTCGATGAGGACTTTGACTATAACGAAAACGGCCAAATTCTTGAATACAGAGGAACTGATCAAACCGTTGTAATTCCTGAAGAGATCAACGGAACTAAGATTATTTCCGTTAACGAAAAGGCATTTGACAAGGCAAAAGACACAAAGACAATTTATCTGCCGGAAACAATGATAGCTTTTTGGCCGGAAACTCTTGACGGAGTAAAGGTTTATGCTCCAAGCGACGCTCCCATCAACAACATCTACGCCGATAAAAAGTTTGATTATGTTACATATGCGGATTCATATTATGTGAACTTTTATTCGGCGAACATTCCCTACTCGTATGATGATATTTCAAATGACGAAGTGAGGGTAAACAGCTATAACGGCGAGGACAAAAATATCATTATTCCGGAAACGATTGACGGCAAAAAAGTGACAGCTATCAGCGTGGACGCACTCGGTGTCGGAGCAGAAAGCATTTTGATTCCCGGTACAGTCGATAAAATTGAAACAAAGCTTTATACTGCAAAATATGATGCGGCCTTTTATATTGGTTTGGTAATCGCATTACTGGGATTTGCTTTGGCTTTGGTTGCTGTATTGAAACTTAATCTTGACGAAAGCAAGGAAAAAACATTCCTCCGTTTAAGCTTTCTTCGCACAGCCTATACTGTTTCAATTATGTCCGTAATTCTTGCGGCTGCATATATGTTTGTACTTCCGAGATTTATAGTCACTCCCGTATGGGTTGGCGGTGTGTTCGCAGTATTGATTGTTGCGTTCGGAACAACATCTTTTATAAAGACGAATACGGCAACAGAGCTTGTTGAAAAGGCTGATAAGGAGGTTAAAGAAAAGACATTCTTTATCAAAGCGTTGACTGTTGATGCCGACGTGCTCGTTACAAAGGCACAGCCCGATGAAATTAAGAGCATTGCTAAAAAGGTTTATGACGCTGTAAGATATTCCGACCCGATGTCAAACGATAGGCTCGCGGGTGTTGAAATGAGAATAGAAAATCTCTTTGACGAATTTAAAAATGCCGTTTCTGAAAACGATGCGGCTTCTTCAAAGAAAATTGCGGCAGATTTGCTTGAAGCAATAGATGAAAGAAATAAAAAGTGTAAGATGTTGAAATAATCAAGGGGTGCAACATGGCGATTTTTAAGTGTAAAATGTGCGGCGGTTCTTTGAATGTTCAGGATCATTCAAGAATTGTTGAATGCGAATATTGCGGAACAAGGCAAACTTTGCCTAAATTGGAAAATGAAAAGACCTCCGGCCTGTTTGACAGAGCCGGAGACCTTCGCCGTCAAAATGAATTTGATAAGGCAGAAGCTCTTTATGAGCAGATATTGGAGATGGACAACACCGACGCAGAGGTTTATTGGTCGCTGGTGCTTTGTAAATACGGCATAGAATATGTTGAAGAACCGGGTACGGGTAAAAGAATTCCGACAATTCACAGAGCTCAGTTCACGTCAATATTTGCCGATGAAAATTTCAAAAAGGCATTAGAATATGCCGACGATGAGCAGCGTCAGCTTTATAATGAAGAGGCCGGCAAAATTGAGCAAATTCAAAAGGATATTATTGAAATATCTTCAAAGGAAGAGCCGTTTGACGTTTTTATTTGTTATAAGGAAAGTGACGAAAACGGTAATCGCACCGAGGATAGTGTTATAGCCTATGATTTGTATCAGAATTTAACAAAGAACGGATATAAGGTATTCTTTTCGAGAGTAACACTTGAAAGTAAGCTCGGAACAGCATATGAGCCATATATTTTCTCTGCTTTAAATTCTGCAAAGGTTATGATAGTAATCGGTACAAAGCCGGAATATTTTGACGCTGTATGGGTTAAGAATGAGTGGAGCAGATTCCTCAAGATGATGAAAGAGGATAAATCCAAAACGCTGATTCCGGCATATAAAAATATGAATCCGTATGCTCTCCCTAAAGAATTTTCATATCTTCAGGCTCAGGATATGTCGAAGCTCGGATTCTTGCAGGACATTACTCACGGAATAGATAAGATACTTGAAAGCAGTAAAGAAACCGAACAGGCCGAAAATGGTTCTGTAAAGCCGACAGATAAGATCAAAAAGTTTTCTAAAAAAAATAAGATTATTATTTCGATTATTGCCTCGGTTTTGGTTGTTGCAATAATTGTCGGAGCTGTCGTTATACCGAAAGTGAAAAAAGATCCATCGGAAAATTCAAGCACAAAAATTTCGACCGATTCGTCTAAAAACGGTGCAGCATCAGATTCTGGAAATGATTCAGCAAATATTGCCGAGCCTTCTGATTTGGACTGGGACAGTTTGCAGAACGTAATGCTGTTTGTTTCTGTTGACTATGATTGTGAAAATGCAACTGCGGAAGATGCAATGAAGGCTTTATATGATGAGTGTTCTGTTTTTTCCATGTATGGTCAGGTGTTTGATGATGAAGAGCTCTTCTATATTCATGATAATAATTATCAAAAAGATCCAAAAGGAATTTTTACATATGATGGTACACAAGGATATAGAAAATATCCGGTAGAAAAATTCAATTGGATTTTAGAGCATGTTATGAACGTTAAACCTAAGACTATATCTGAATTAAAAATTGATGGTAAAGTTGTTGCTTACGAAAAAGACGGATATTATTATGGAGTAAGCACCTCCAAAGGAACCCGCCCACTTAATTTCTCTATTGTTGTTCAATCAAAGAAACAGCTCCCTGGGGGAAAAATTGAGATAACTGCATCTGAATCCTATGATGTTAATGAACTTACACGATCATACAATTATGTTGCATCAGTTGCAGTAAAGGATGTTGATGGAAAACACTTTTGGTCAATATATAAATGGTCATGTAAAATAGAAGATACGCAGCGTGAAACTGCTCCTAACAATGATGATTACTATGACTATGGTAACTATTACGAAGAACCGGTTGATTATGGATATAACGATACTCAATCAGACGCCGGCTACAGTGAAGTAGAGATAGACAGCAATAATTTCACCCTTGCCGGCAGATAACAACTTGAAACCGCTAACGGAGGACTCGCTTGAGCCCTCCGTTTTTCTATGAAATATTCAGAACTTTGTCCATAGTTTCTGCTGCGGCTTGACTCATGCTGTCGAGGGAATGACCGTAAACGTTAAGAACCATTGTTCCGTCGCTATGTCCTAACCTTGTTGCAATGGATTTTATGTCAACATTGTTTTTAAGAAGCATAGTTGCACAAGTGTGGCGTAGGCCATGTAATTTAAGTCTGCGTATTCCGTTAGCGGCAAGAAATTTATTCCACCGCCTTGTAAAATTATTTGGATTGTCCGTCTGCCCGTCTTCACGGATTATAACTAAATCTGATAGTGATTGAATACGGCCACAACGAAACAACACCTCTTTTGACCATGTGCGATAACGAAGAAATTCCTGTCGAGCTTGCTGACTTAAAAATATTTTTCGTTTACTGCTTTCTGTTTTTGGGGTATCTATTATTTCTTTCCCGCAAGCATCAAGCCGTGTCTGTACAATGTCGATGTAAGGGTGTTCTATATCGTTGTCAATATGAACATCTTTCCAACATAAGCCCAAAAGTTCTCCTCTTCTCATACCGGTATGAATAAGTAAATATATGGGGAAATAAAGATCTGTTCCTTTTGCACAAAGCAGAATCTGACGTATTTCGTCCTCATTAAATGCCTGTACTTCATATTTAACCACGGGAGGAAGATTTACATGTTTGCAAGGATTGTCGGGAATCAGCTTCATAAACACAGCATAATTAAAAGCGGCTTGAAGATTAAGGAAAATTTTTTTAACGCTTTTAGGTTTAAGCGGCTTAGCTTCATTCTTCTTTGTGGGTGGGTGAGAGTATATATCATTAACCCAGTTTTGAATCATATTCACACTGACTGCCGAAACAGGATATTTGCCTAATAAAGGATTGATATACTTCTAAAGCAATATCTTTTATTTGCGCTTTATAATTTCCGTCTTTTACCTGCGTAAATTTCTGAGAAGTTTCCTCGTTTAAAAATTTAGTAAATATTGACATGTTCAATATCTCCTTTATAAAATTATTTAAAAATCATAAATTGATGCACCTATATCCAAATAATCAAGTCGGAATTTTTATGTTTTGTTGCAGTCCAATTTATGAGAATTTTTCAAGCATATTTTAAACCATATAAAATGAAAAAATCGTGTTACTGCTACACATTTATAAAAAATTTTTATGAACCCAATGATCGTATGCATGGAGTAAAAAATGATTATAATTCTACAATTCATTCTATATGAACTATTGATTGCAGACGTAGTATAGCACATAAAATTAACCCCAAAACGTGTTACAAATACACATTTGGGAGATAAAAAAGCCTATTGCTCCAAAGAACAATAGGCTTTTTATAGAGGTTATATATGGGATAAAATATGCACACGGATTAACCATATGCCGAAAAGAAAGGCAATTTGGTAAACTTTGTTTGCTTGAGCGGTCGTCGTTTGGTCGTCATTTTTACGGGCGGGCGAGCTAAACTCGTTGAATTATATAGTTTCCATTATAGGTTTCCGAGCTGCTCCAAAACCACGTGCCGAGGGTTCAAGTCCTTCTGCCCCTGCCAAAACCAAGTCTCCGGAAGCCTTGCAAAAAAGGCTTCCGGAGACTTTTTAGTTAAGGTAAAAAACTTCTAAGTTAAAGTATTCTTGGGCCAAGATTTTCTTAGCGCCGCATAGGAAATTACAAAGTTGGCAAGCCAGCCTGCCGGTACTGCAAGCCAAACAAAGGCAATACCAAAACGCGGTGCCAAAATCAATGCAACGGACAAACGAATTGCAAGATTAACCATATTTGCAATTAAAAACGGGCGCATATTTCCAAGTCCGCGAAGAACACCGTCTGTTGCCATTTTGATACCCATGAATATGAAAAAGTAGCCGAGCCATCTCATATAATCTCCGGACACTTGATATGCTAAAGCTGTTCCGTCTTTGCCTAAGAAAAGCGAAGAAATCTGAGTGTGCATAGCTTCAATAATTACAAATGCAAGAACGGCAAAGCATGCATCCAACAGTAATGCGGCACGGTAACCTTTCTTAATGCGGCTGATTTTTCCGGCACCGAGATTTTGCGAAACAAATGGTGACACAGCATTCCCGATGGATACAAATATCAGTGAAAAAACATTCTCTACCCTCATCGTTGCCGTATAGCCTGCGAGCGCTTGCGTGCCGAAAGGATTTACAACTGCTTGCACAATCATCATACCGATTGATACTGTTGATTGTTGAAGAACAGACGGAACGGCGATTTTAAGCATGGAACGCAGTTCTCTTTTGTCAAACCAACGAAACGGACTTGTGTATTTTCGCATACGATAAAGAAAAATCAAAAGGGAAAGTACGGCAGAAATGCCCTGTGCAATAAGAG
>UQZY01000042.1 GCA_900545655.1 uncultured Oscillospiraceae bacterium | reverse complement strand
ACGGACATCATACGTATACTCCCACTTGGTATCGTTATTTTCTACCGCTGTGAGCAAAGAATTATATATAAATTTATCAAAAACACCAATTTCATGTCATTTTCTAAAAAGTTGATTGTCATTTTGTGGAAAGTATACAAAAAAGCAGCTGATGACGGAATGTCATCAGCTGACTATATATTAAATATAAGATTTTATTTAAGAACAAAGCATAGCCACCCGTTGCTCTCTTTACGCTCAACAACGGTGAAGCCGTATTCGTTGAAGGCGGCGGTGACATCTTCTTCACGTGTCTCGATTATACCGCTTACTATGAAGATACCGTCGGGCTTCATAAACCGGCGGGCATTTTGGCAGAAAAGAATGATTATGTCCGCAACTATGTTTGCAACAACTATGTCATACGTGCCCGTGATTTTTTCTGTCATGTCTCCGCAGTGGATTTTGTACTGCGGCTCGGTGAAGCCGTTGAGAATTCCGTTTTCGGTTGCTGTTTTTGCCGCGATATCACTTATGTCGACGCCTTCCGCCTCGGATGCACCGAGAAGAAGGGCTGAGAGCGCGAGTATGCCGCTTCCGCACCCGAGGTCGAGAACAGACTCGCCTCCGAGGATACGCTCCGAGAGAGCGCTGAGACAGAGTTTTGTGGTGTCGTGTGTTCCTGTTCCGAACGCAAGACCGGGCTCGATATACAGAACCCTGCGATCCGTGTCAACTACACGTTTTGAGATGTCGGGCATGATGAGAAGCCTATCACCTATTTCCATAGGCTCAACATATTTTTTCCAGTTGTTTTGCCAGTCCTCTTTTTCACAGATCAGTATTTCCGTTTCGTATTTTATTCCGGACGCGTCAAGACGATCCTTTAAAAAAGCGACAGCCTCGGCAGGATTCATCTCCGGCTCAAGATATATATGTATATACCCGATATCTCTGTCTTTTTTGAGAAGATCCTCATCTATAAGGTCGATATGGGCAATCTCCATAGTCTCTTCCTCAAGAGTTCTGTAATCCTCGACGTAAAAACCGTATGGAACAGTCATGCCTGCAATACTCTCGGCGAGCTCAAGTGAGTCTGCCGGGAGTTTTATTTTTATCTCTGTCCATGCGGTGTCGCCGCCGAAGTCGATATATGCGTTGTTTTCTTCATTTGCGGTTGTATTACTCATCTGCGTCCTCACTTAACAGTTCAGCCTTCGGCTTTATTTCCGTTCGTCCGTGATTGTATACCTTTATGTCGTCAAGAGCCCATTGACGTCCGCTGAAGGTGCCGGCGTCAATCTCTCCGGTTATCTCAGAAAATTCGTATATCTTTGCGTCAAGCTCATCCAGCGCAGAAAGAATCATTGCTTCGGTAAACATGGGTCTTACCGCAGAGCCGAATTCCGGGCTTCCGTGGTGAGAGAGGAGCATGTGCTCAAGGAGACGTATCTTTTCATCAGGCGTTCCTATTTCTTCTCCGCACTTTCTGACCATCATTGCACCGCGTACTAAGTGTCCTATAAGGTTTCCGTCTACGGTGTATTCACTTGCAAGACCTAAGGAGTTTGCGTCCATTTCCACGGTTTTTCCGATATCGTGCAGGCTTGCTCCCGCGAGAAGGAGGTCCCTGTCTACAAGGGGATACACACTGCAAACGGCATCCGCCGTCTTCATTATCGAAAGAGTATGGTAAAGGAGTCCGCCGCGCATAGCGTGGTGGAGTTTTACTGCGGCAGGAAAGTAAAGAAGCTTTTTACGGTTGTCCTCGTATACCTTAAGACAGATGTTTTTGAGATCCTCATCCTTGAATCTGCAGAACATGGTACATATCTCGGCAAACATATCCTCACATCTGTACTCTGCGGTACGTACAAGATCCTCAACGTCAATGCAGTCTGTCGGAACGATTGCACGTATGAGTTCGATGCGGAGCTGTGTGGTTCCTTTGAAGTCATTAAGTGTGCCGCGAACCTTTACAACCGAGTTCTGAGGAAAGTCCGGTGTTGTGCCGTCAACGTAGTCCCAGTACTTTCCGTTTATTTCTCCGTCCTTGTCGGAAAGGATGATATCCAGGTATTTGCCTCCCTTTGTTGAGGTTTTTACCTCTGCTTTTTTTACCAATGCAAAGCACTCGACTTTGTCATTAGGGAGCGATTTAAAATTCATAACTTATGTCACCTCTGCTGAAAATGATAACAAAGGAAGGGATAACTGTCAATTAAAAGGACAGAATAAAAACGAATGTGGAAGGGTGGCGTGAATTTTGTCAAAGCTTTCGGAAAATATGCGTAAAACAAGGAAAATATACAGGCGATGTAAGCAGTCGCAGACGCCGCAGACCGGTGTGTACGAATGGTTGTGCGACAACTATTATCTCTATGAGAGCGAGGCAAGGTGGACAAGGGAAGAAATGCGCCGTATAAAGCCGTCGCACCTCTGTGAAAAAGGAAAAAGACTTCATGAGATATGCTCGGAAATCGTAGAGAAAAAAAGAAGCATTTCAGACGGAGCTGTTACGGAAAAACTGAAAAACAGTACTTTAAGTACCTGCGAAATTGACGCGTTTCCTGTATTTTACAGGAAACGATTGCTCCGTGAAATATTTGAGAGTATAAAAGGCGGGGACTGTGAAAGGAACCGTGAAAAAATTTCATATGCGACCGTAGAACTTCGTGCTTTACGAAACCTTGATGCCCATAAGCTTTCTGAGGAGATAAGCCCCCTGACCCCGGGGCTTACGGCGGAGCCGGGCGGTGTGTATCCGCGTATGACCGCGGGTACACGCGCAGAGTACAGAAGCCGGATAGCAGAGCTTGCAAGGCAGGAGCATGTCGGGGAAACGGAATATCTGGAGCGGTGTCTCTGCCTTGCAAAAAAGGAAAACAAACATATCGGCGAATATCTCGGGTTTGACTCCGATAACCTGATACGAGGAAAGCTGTTTGTTTTCCTGAAGCTGCTTGTGACTGCGGTTCTCTGTCTCTGCGTATTTTTAATCTCCGGCTCCGCCGCCCTTGCCACAGTGGCATTTCTGCCCCTGTGGGCGTTTGTTTATAAGGCGGTAAGCATCCTTGAGAGAAAAAGTGTAAGGGCAGCACCGGTTCTCAGAATGAAGAAGGATGACAAAAGTGTAAAAGAGGCAAAGGTTATAATCGTAATTCCAACCCTTATTCCACACAGAAACGAGTTTCCTTCCTTTAAGGAGCATCTCAAAGGAATATGCAGCTCGTATGAGTATGACGAAAAAGCCGATGAAAACATAAGTATATGCATACTTGCCGACTTTAATTCCGCAAAGCAGGAAGCTCTTTGCGAGGATGACGATAAGTTATCCGATTTCGGTGAATTTATAGAGGATCTTAACAATGAGTACGGAAATCATTTTACGGGCCTTGTAAGAAAAAGGTCGTATTCAAAAACACAGGGTGAGTTTACCGGACGCGAGAGAAAACGCGGAGCCATAGAGGATTTTACAAGGTTTATTTATGAGGGATGCGCGGACTTTGTCGGGGTATACGGCACCGTGAAAAATCTTGAGGATACCGAATTTTTTATGATTCTGGACAGTGACACAGATCTGCCCTTTGATTCCCTTACGGAGCTTATCGCATGTGCTGTTCATCCCGTGAACAGGAAAAGATACGGTGTGTTCTCGCCGGTGGTAAGGACAAAGCAGTCCGTTTGCGGAACGACTCGTTTTACGAAATATTTTTCGGGAAACGGTGGTGTAAGCTCTTACAGCGGGACACTTAAGGAACTTTATCAGGACTATACCGGAAGCTCCGTGTTTTGCGGAAAGGGTCTTGTCAATTCACGCCTTTTACATGAGAAACTCACCGGAGTTTTTAAAGAGGAAACTGTCCTCAGTCATGACATACCCGAGGGTGAAATACTCGTGACAAAATTCGTCTCTGATACGGAAATTGCCGAGGGCTTTCCGAAGACAGAGATATCTTATTTTAAGCGGCTCGACAGGTGGATTCGCGGAGATATACAAAATATCGCACTTGTTTTTGACAGAACGGAAAAAGACGGTCAAAGCACAGTAAGGCTTTCTCCTGTGTCAAGGTACAAGCTGCTTGAAAATATCAGGAGAGCCGTAACCCCCGTACTTCAGCTTGTAACGCTTTTTACCGGAAGCATTGTTTACGGCTTAAATCCGACTTCTTTTTTTCGAACATCTGTCCTGTCATGTGTAATAGTAATTTTGTCGCTGGACGGACCCTATGAGATTTTTCTTCTCGGTCAGCGAGCCTTTGTCTGCCTTCGTGCTGCGATAAAGGCGCTTGTCCGCAGGTTCATAACACATAAAAATATGCTTTCGTGGACGACTGCCGCTGGCTCGGAGGCCCTGAGTGATAAGACCTTAAGGAAAAATATTCTTTTTCTTTTTCCGGGAACGCTTGCCGGAATTATTTTGCTTCTTCTCCCCGGCATGGCAAAGCTATTCGGTGCGTTCTTTGTAATGAACATTTTCTTTTCCCGCTTTACGGCACAACCTGCTTCAGGGCATGAAAATATCGGCTTTTCCGATGAAAAAAAGCTTTACGAATATGCAAGGGATACGTGGCATTATTATGAAAGCTTTGTCGGAAAAACCGACAATTATCTTCCGCCGGACAATATGCAGGAAACACCTGTATACCGTGTAGCACACCGTACATCGCCGACCAATACGGGTCTTTATATGCTTTGTGTTCTTGCGGCATGTGATTTCGGATTTATCAGCAGAGATGAGCTGTGTGAGAGGCTCGAAAGCACCGTGGATACGGTAGAACGACTAAAAAAATATCGCGGAAATCTGTATAACTGGTATGACACAAAAACACTTGCCGTACTGAAGCCTGAGTATATCTCCACCGTTGACAGCGGAAATTTTCTCTGTATGCTGACTGCACTTAAAGAGGGCTTGCGTGAATACGGGCAAGGAGGGGAAAGCCACTTAAGCTTAAGGCTTGAAGGCTTAAGGCTCAGAATAGAAAAGATAATTGAAGAAACGGAGCTCGGTTTTCTTTATGACAGGGAGGCGCAGCTTTTTCATATAGGATATTCCGTCAGCGACGGCACATTTTCAAAGTCGTATTATGACCTTCTTATGAGTGAGGCGAGAATGACTGGCTACTATGCCGTAGCAAAAAGAATAGTGCCGAAAAAGCATATGGAAAGTCTTTCCAGAATCATGTCAAGGAGCGGGAGACATGTCGGTCCTCTTTCGTGGACGGGAACGATGTTTGAGTTTTTTCTGCCGCATCTTCTTTTGCCGGTGTATGAAGGCTCCATGTCGGAGCACGCTTTGAGATACTGTGAATACTGCCAGAAAAAGCGTGCGGACGGTATGGGGATACCGTTTGGTATGTCCGAAAGCGGATTTTATTCGTTTGACAGAGAATTAAATTATCAATACAAGGCTCACGGTGCTCAAAAGCTTGCCTTAAAGCCGGGTCTTGACCGGGATCTCGTCGTGTCTTCTTATTCCTCGTTTTTACTGCTGCCACTGGACCCGAAGTCGGCGTTTTCAAATCTCGAAAAGCTTTCCGGTATGGGCATGGAGGGTAAATACGGATTTTATGAGGCGGTGGATTTTACACAGAACAGGACCGGAGAGCAGGATTATATGGCGGTACGAAGCTATATGGCTCACCACGTCGGGATGAGCCTTATAAGCTTGTCTAATGCCGCATTCAACGGCGTCATGCAAAAGAGATTCATGTTGGATTTTTCAATGGCGGGTGCGGCACATTTTCTCATGGAGGAATTTCCGAGACGTGTTTCCGTCTTTCGTGACGTTGAGCTTGTGCCGGAGCAGAAAAAACCGGAGCGTATCAAGGGTGATGTAAAGCGAATTGAAGACGGCGGATCTTTTGCAAATTCCGGTCGTGTTTTCACGAACGGCGAGTGGACGCAGACGGTTTTCTCAAACGGTATCACAAGAAGCTTTTACAGGGGTCTTGATATGACCGTGCCGCCCGAAAGCAGCTTCGACGAATATGCCGGGGTACGTATTTTCGCGGGAGACGTCGGGACAAAGAAACCATTGCCGCTGACGCCCTCAAAGGTTATATACAGAGATACCTGCGTGACGTTTGTCGCGAGGTATAAGGGAATTGTTTTTACGCATACAACCGGCACTCATCCGAGGCTTTGCGGGGAAACTCATGTGCTTCGTGTAAAAAATATGACGGGACACCATAAGAGGGTGAAGCTTTATGTGTGGGTAAATCCGTTT
The DNA here is from genome assembly GCA_900545655.1 of uncultured Oscillospiraceae bacterium. Lineage (GTDB taxonomy): Bacteria > Bacillota > Clostridia > Oscillospirales > Acutalibacteraceae > UBA1227. Next base: position 8,154 of record UQZY01000042.1, on the reverse strand, counting down.
CTCTCGGATAAAAAGTCCGGAATGTCTCACCCTGCCTTTACAAAGCTTTTTATGACCGATAGGGTATATACGGAAGAAAAATGTGCGGTGGTGACAAAGAATGACACTCAGGGCGGAGAAATCTCGCTGTGCGGCGGCTTGCTTCACGATGACGATGTAAGGGTTCTTACCTCCAACACGGAGTTTTTCAGAGGCAGACCCTTCGGGAATGCCGGTTTCAAAGCCTTTGATGAAATAAAAAGTGATGAATCGTCCGGAAACGGTGTGCCTGATCCGTGTATGGCTTTTGAAATAAGTATTGATTTAAGTCCCGGTAAAAGTGAAAAGAGTGTTTTCTTCCTGGGAGCGGGCAGTGATGAAAAGGAAAGTGTCTATGCTCTTTCATGTGCCCGTGCCGATTTTGAAAATTCGGACGGTGAGGTGTATTTTTCACCGTGTCTCTTTTTGAAGGAGCCTGCGAAAAAGCTCCTCTGTGAGGAACTCCTTGTGCCTGTGCTTTGCCACGCGGAGTTTTCTCCCGAGCAGGAGGAGTATATAAAGTGCAACACCTGTGACAAAAAGGCCCTTTGGAAATTCGGAGTGTCAGGGGACAACCCGATTGTACTTCTGGAGCTCAACGGCTCGGCGGATCTTGAGCGCGCGGGCACGTATGTGAGTATCGTTTCGGCTTTGAAGCGGCACGGAATAAATGTTGATCTTGTCATGTGCTTTGACGAAGGAGGAAGCTATGAAGCGCCGATACGTCACGGTGTTATGAGTATAATTCGAAGCTCCGACAGTATCGTCTTCGGGAATCTTTTTTCCGTGGACCTTGCCGTATGTACGAAAGAGGAATCCATGGCGCTTAAGGCGTGTGCGAGTGTCATTGTGGGAAATGAAATGCGAAAAAAATACGGTGTACTTCAACGCTTTGTTCCTGCAACGGGGATTAGAGCAAAAAGGGAGGCGGAGCTTGAAACCCGGGGAGGGGACTTTATTCCCGACGGCTTTGCGGTTAAGGGTAAAACAAAGCTTCTCTGGAGCCATTTGCTTTGTAATCGCAGCTTCGGAACGCTTGTCGAAACGGGCAGTCTCGGCTTTACCTGGGCGTTCAATTCAAGGGAAAATAAGCTTACGAAGCACAACGGCTTTTCATGGCAGCGAGATGACGGAGAACGTCTTGTAATTGTCATGAACGGAAAATACTATGACCTTATCTCGGGCGCTGCCGTGACCTTTTACAACGGATATGCGGAGTATCTTGCAAAGGTTGGGCAATGTATGTTTCGTGTGACGGTGTTCGTGCCAAAAAAAGGAATGACGAAGCGAATACGCGTTGAGATGAAAAACACGGGTGAGAGAATTGAAAATTTTAAAATAGGATATCTGAGTGAGCCCGCTTTGGGAGAAACGCGTGAAAATTCGGGTAGAATGACGTGTGAGGTATACAAAAACGGACTTCTTATCTGTGCAGACGGCATCTCTCCCGTCAGCGGATATGCGTTTTTCGGCATTGCGGACAATACCGTGGATTTTTACAGTACTGATCTCAGGTCCGTGCTCTCGGGACAGATTGACACTATGAGTCCCATGCCGTTTGCGGAAAACTGCGTATTTGTCGGAAAGAAAATAAGTCTTACCGAGGATGAGGTTTTCGTTCTGACCTTTTCCTTAAGCTTCGGGAAAAGTGAAAAAGCCGCGCTTTTTTTCGGTACGGATTACAGTGCCGAAATACCTCACTATGAATCGGCACTTAAGGTGTCTACCGGGGAAAGGGCGCTTGATGTGATGATAAACACATGGCTGCCGCTGCAGATTATAAACAGCAGAATATTCGGCAGAACGGGCTTTTATCAATGCGGCGGCGCTTTCGGATTCCGCGACCAGCTTCAGGATGCCATGAATATATCACTCATAGAGCCGAGCCTTTTTCGGGAGATTATTTTAAGGTGTTCATGTGTACAGTTTGCACAGGGTGATGTGCTTCATTGGTGGCATAGCTTTGAAAAAGGCGACGGTGGAATACGCGGAATCCGAACAAGGTGCAGCGACGATATGCTTTGGTTTCCTCTGGCACTTTCACACTATACAAGAGAGAGCGGGGACACGAAGTTCCTGAGGCTTGAGACGTATTTTCTGAGCGGTGAGGAGCTGCGCCCGGGAGAAACGGAAAGATATGCGCACTTTGAGAGAAGCACGGAAAAGGCAAGCCTTTATGAACATGGAAAACGTGCTCTGCTTCGGGGAATCAATCTCGGAGAGAACGGTCTTGTAAAAATGGGAAGCTGTGACTGGAATGACGGATACTCGAGGGTGGGCATAAACGGAGACGGTACGAGCGTGTGGGGAAGCATGTTCTGTGCGCTCGTCGCCGACTCCTTTGCGAGTGTCGCAAGGACGGTCGGTGACGAGAAATTTGCAAAAGACCTTACAAAAAAGGCAGATGAGCTGAGGGAGAGTGTTGACCGTGTGGCATACAGGGACGGATACTATCTGCGCGCCTTTTTTGACGACGGTACAAGTATGAACGGTATTGACAGCCTGCCTCAGTCTTTTGCGGCCTTTTGCCACATGCCGTACAAAGAGAGGCGTATGAGCGCACTGTCTTGCGCGATTGATAAGCTTTATGACGCAAAGCACGGAGTCATACGCCTCTTCTGGCCTCCGCTTACCCCGAGGGACAAAATAGCCGGATATGTGAATTTTTATGCTCCCGGTACGAGAGAAAACGGAGGCCAGTATACGCATGCGGCAGTGTGGCTCGCCGGGGCACTCCTTAAAGAGGGCTTTTGTGATGAAGCATACCGTATGCTCTGCGACATAAATCCTGTAAACAAATACTTTTCCGAAGAAGTCGCAGAGCGTTACCTCGGCGAGCCGTTCGCCCTTGCGGGCGACGTTTATGCGGCGGGGAGTTATTCCGGCAGAGCCGGCTGGACCCAGTACACGGGGTCTGCCGCCTGGCTCTGGAGAACAGTTGTGACGGATATGCTGGGCATACACGAAAAATTCGGTGTACTCTCCGTCACACCCCGTCTCCCCGCCGCAATTCCGTCGTATACGGCAACGTATGACGACGGAAAAAATATTCACAAAATAAAAGTCACACAGCCGTAAAAGGACCATAAAATAAACCGCGGTTTAAGGGTTTATTTAAGAACACCTTTGTGTTAAAATACTATTCGTTTAATTCTTTATTTTCGGAGGCGGATGATGGATAACAGATTTGAGATTAACGAGGTCGCAGAGGGTATACGTCTTTGCACCTATAACACGGATAGGTTTAAGACGGGAAGGCTTTCCTTTAACATCGCCGTACCTCTCCTTAAAGACGCGTCCCGCAACGCGATTCTTCCGTATATTCTTAACAGATCCTGCGAAGAGTACAAAACCTACAGAGAGCTTAACAAAAAGCTTGCGGGTCTTTACGGAGCAACTCTTACTCCGTCTGTTACAAAAAACGGAGAAGCACACATTTTGAGACTCTCCATGACGATGATAGATAACAAATTCGCATTTGATAACGAGGATATAATCCTCGCCTGTGCGGAGCTTCTTTTCGGACTTGTTTTCTGTCCCAATGCGGACGAAAACGGTTTTGACGAGGCAGAGGTTACAAGAGAGAAACGCCTGATGGTTGAACGTATTCAGGGTGAGATGAACGACAAGCGCGTTTATGCGTTACGCCGTCTTGAACGGATTATGTGCGAAAACGAGGCTTTTTCGTCAAACGTATACGGAACGGAGGAGGGTATAAATGCGCTTACTCCGGAAAGTATCTATGAGGCATACAGAAACGTTCTTGAAACGGGGCATATACTTGTAAATGCCGTCGGAAACGTTGACGCCGGTAAAATTGCCGAGCTTCTGAAAAAATATATAGCCGAGTCAGGCGTTGTCCGTGAAGTTCTGGCAACACTTCGCACGGAGGTTGTTCCTATAGCAGACGAGCTTAAGCGCGCTACCGAGGAGCTTCCCGTAAACCAAGGAAAGCTTGTTATGGGCTTTCGCACAGGCGTAGCGGCGGATACCGTGGAAGAGGAATATCCGAAGCTCAAAATCATGACCGATATCTTCGGTGGCGGAACTTATTCACGTCTTTTTATGAATGTACGTGAAAAGATGAGCCTTTGCTATTATTGTTCCGCACGTTTTTACAGGCAAAAGGGTATCATAGTAGTTCAGAGCGGAATAGAGGATGAAAACGCGGAAACCGCCGAAAAAGAAATTCTCAGCCAACTTGAGTCTATCAAAAACGGCGAGGTTGGCAAGGAGGACATAAGAGCGTCCCTTCTTTCCATGAAGGATATGCTGAGAAGCGCATGCGATACTCCGGAGGATATCGATTCGTGGAGTGCTTCACAGATAACCGAGAGCAGATTCGAAGCTCCCGAGGAGATAGAAAAAAGGCTTATGAGCGTAACGGAATCGGATGTTGTGGAGGCGGCAAAACGCGTGACCCTTGACACTGTGTATCTGCTCAAAGGAACGGAGGAAAAATAGATATGGAAAAAATAAATATGCGTGAAATAAAAAATGATCTTCTCCGTGATTCGTATTTTGAGATAAACCATAAATCGGGGCTTAAGATACTTGTTTATCCGAAGCCGGGTTATTCAAGCACATACGCCATCTTCGGAACGAACTACGGTTCTATAGATACCTTTATAAAAAAGCGCGGAGAAAATGCCGTGCCCATACCCGAGGGAACGGCTCACTTCCTCGAGCACAAGCTTTTTGAGAGTGAGGAGCTTGACGCATTTGAGAGATTTGCAAAGACGGGTGCTTCCGCTAACGCATATACATCGTTTGACAAGACCTGCTATCTTTTCTCTTGTTCATCAAATTTCAGCGACAACCTCGCTATACTTCTCGATTTTGTTTCACATCCCTATTTCACACAGAAAACCGTTGAAAAGGAGCAGGGAATCATAGGTCAGGAGATACGTATGTACCAGGATGAGCCGTCGTGGCAGGTGCTTTTCAACCTTCTCCGCTGCCTTTATCACAAGCACCCCGTAAAGATTGATATCGCCGGAACGGTCGAATCCATAGCCGAAATCACGGCTGATATGCTTTACAACTGCTATAACACATTTTACAGTCCCGGAAACATGGTGCTTGCATGTGTGGGAAACACGACGGTTTCGGAGGTGCTTGCGGTTGCCGACAAAACGCTTCCGCAAAAGGAGAGCATAATAACGGAGCGCGCCGATTACAACGAGCCGGGTGAAATCGTATCCGACTATTTTGAGGAAAAGCTCTCCGTTTCCATTCCTCTTTTTGCCCTTGGCTTCAAGGAAGACGCTTCTCTTAAGGATGCATCTTTAAAGGACAAAATACTGACATCCATAATTCTTGAATACCTCGCAGGGGATACATCGCCCCTTTATGACAGACTTTTTTCGGAGGGACTTATAAACACGACCTTCGGTTCGGAGTATTTTGCCGGCCCGGGCTACAGGAGTGTTATTTTCTCGGGCGAGAGCAGAAACCCCCGCGCTGTTTCGGATGCGATAAAAGAGGAAATAACAAGGCTTAAAGAGACGGGCTTTGATAGGGATGATTTTGAAAGAATAAGGCGCATGCACTACGGCAGATCGGTTATGGAGTACAACAATGTAGATGCTCTCGCAAACGACATGGTTGCCTGTGAATTCGAGGGCTATCACCTCTTTGATGAGATTGATATCTACAAAACGCTCACGGTTGAAGATGCCATGGCACGACTTAATGAGGAACTTGACGTGACAAACTGTGCTTTGTCCGTAATCACGGAGGCATAAAAATGAGTGATTATACAGTAGTTTATTTTAACGGAATTGAGCGGGGCTTCAGCATTCCGTCAACGCTCGCACACTTCTCCTTAGGGAGCATGGAATTCACCATAAAGTGGTACGGCGTTCTTATAGCGCTCGGATACCTTGTTGCTCTCATAGCGGCAACACATCTTGCAAAGCGCGCCAAAATTGATGTTGATAAGCTCTACGACGCCATTATCTTCGGAACTCTCGGCGCAATAGTGGGCGCACGCGCCTACTACATAATTTTCAATCTTGATTATTATCTTGCCAACCCGGCATCGATAATAAGAATTGACGAGGGCGGACTTGCCATATACGGCGGTGTTATAGGCGCACTTCTCGCCGGATTTATCACCTGCCGTGTGCGGAAGCTTAAAGCCCTGGATGCGTTTGACCTCGCTGCTGTCGGCTTCCTTGCCGGGCAGGGTATCGGAAGATGGGGCAACTTTACCAATCAGGAAGCCTTCGGTACAAACACCTCTCTCCCATGGGGTATGATGAGTGAAAAAACCACCGAATATCTCGTCGAGCATCAGGACTTCATGACCGCCCACGGCATGACTGTTGACCCGTATATGGGCGTTCATCCGACTTTTCTTTATGAGTCTATCTGGTGTCTTATCGGTTTTGTTCTTCTCTACTTTATGTTTAAAAATCACCGTAAGTTCAGGGGACAGATCGCGCTTTCCTACGGCGTATGGTACGGAGCAGAAAGAGCCTTTGTTGAAGGACTTCGCACGGACAGCCTTTATATCGCCGGAACAAATATAAGAGTGTCTCAGATACTTTCTCTTGCACTTGCGGTAGTATGTTTGGTAATATTAATAGTGAAGTTGATAAAGTACAAGGGTCAGCCTCTTCTTTCGGAGCGTGAACCCGCAGAAAATGAGGAAAAGTCTGACTCGGACGAAGCATCTGATTCTAAGGCGGACGAAAAGGACGCTTTGGGGGCAGCTGCCGAAGAAATAACAGTGGAGGAGACCGGTAAAGATGAGCAGAAAAACAAAGAAGAATAAAGCCGAGATTGAAATAAAAAATGAGCCGCAGGAGCTTAATTTATCAAAAAGAAAGATAAAAAAGCTTCGCAAGGCTGAGGAAAAGGCCGCGGCAAAGGCAGCAAAGGCACAGGCAAAAATTGACAAAGCACAGGCAAAGCTTGACGAGGAGCATGCGGAGGCTATTGCAAAAGCCGTAAAGCAGAAAACTCTTGAAAACGAAAAAGCCGAGGCTTTGCTCGCTGCCAGAAAGGCAAAAAAGCTTAAGAGAAAGAACAAAGTAAAGAAGCTTGCAAAAAAGACCTTACACGGACAGCTTTATTCAAAAAAAGCCGCAAAGCGTAAACGCAGAAATCTCGGACGCCTTTGATATCCGTTTCTATTCTGTAATTTTTAATTCAGGGTGCAGTCAAGTTTTTGTTGACTGCACCTGGCTTTTATGTTATCATACTTAAGCCGCGTATTCCGGGTTGAGGCTTTTGTCTCTATGAAGAGGTTTATCCCACCCGTCGTAGCGAGTCTTATAAAAAGGAATGAAAAACACATGTACGCTATTGTTGAAACAGGCGGAAAGCAGTACAAGGTTGCTGAGGGCGACGTAGTATACGTTGAGAAACTCGACGTTGAAGAAAATGCCAAGGTAAAGCTTGACAAGGTTCTCGCAGTCGGTACGGACAAGGGTCTTAAGGTTGGAGCTCCTTATGTTAAGGGAGCAACAGTCGAAGCTAAGGCTGTAAAGAACGGTAAGGCTAAGAAGGTTGTAGTATTTACCTACAAGCCAAAGAAGAACGAAAAACGTAAGATGGGCCACAGACAGCCGTATACGAAGCTTGAGATTACAAAGATCTCCGAAAAAGCTCCCAGAGCTGCCAAGGCAAAAGATACAGAAGCAGAAGCTGCTGAATAAGAAGGGAGTGTAGGTTCTAATGGCACATAAGAAAGGTATGGGTTCTACCAGAAACGGTCGTGACTCAGAATCAAAACGCCTCGGCGTTAAGCGTGCTGACGGTCAGTACGTTCTCGCAGGTAACATTCTTGTAAAGCAGAGAGGAACACACATCCACCCGGGCAACAACGTTGGTAAGGGTTCAGATGACACACTCTTTGCAAAGATTGACGGACGTGTAAAGTTTGAGCGTCTCGGCAAGGATCGCAAGAAGGTTTCTGTATACGCAGTTGAAGAGCAGTAATTGCCCTTAACACTGCAAATAAAAACACATGAAAAAGCAGGTGATTTTTCACCTGCTTTTTTTGTTGTATTTTGCCTTGCAACCGCAAAAATCAATTTGTTTTTGTTGGGCAGCACTTTACACTTTATTCACAAAATTTCTCAACATAACGACCGAATGAACAGCTTTTTCTGCCGTTCATTCTTT
>UQZY01000041.1 GCA_900545655.1 uncultured Oscillospiraceae bacterium | reverse complement strand
ATCCGCGTCGGCACTCCCGCTGCCACCACCCGCGGCCTGAAGGAAGAGGACATGATGGAGATCGCCCGCATCATGGGTATGGTCGCCCGTGACTTCGAAGGCAACAAGGCCGCCGCTCAGGAGGCTGTCGTCGCCCTGACCAAGAAGTACCCCATCTACGAATAAAACAACTTTAAAATAAAAGGAACCGTCCCAAATGGGACGGTTCCTTTTATTCATCAGCTAAATCATCCCAAAATACTTCAGTGCTTCTGTAATGGCTCTTTCCTTTTCCGGCGGGCATTGTGGCTGCCTGGCATCCTCGGATTTCGGCTTATTGTAGTTCTCTCGCTCGATGATACCGCACTTCTGCTTTACCTGTGCGATATAAAGACTGCTGACCTTCAAGCCGCTGTGTTCCAGAACATACTCCTTGATTTGCCCATAGGTTGCCAGTCCTCTTTTATCCTGCACCATTTCTTCCACATCCACATCAATGTTGATATGTGTTACCGGATTTCTCAGAACTAAGAGACATACCGTCTCCACATGTGCCGTATGCGGGAACATATCAACAGGTTGAACTTTCTTTACTTCCCAACCGAGCTTTGCAAAACGGGCGCAGTCTCTGGCAAGCGTTGCAGGGTCACATGAGATGTAAACAACACGCTTCGGAGCCATTTCATTGACGGTGTCAACAAGGCCGTCACTCATACCCTTACGCGGCGGATCAATCAGAATAATATCCGGCTTGGTGTCCTCATTTTTCAGCTTTTGTGCAATGAGCGATGCATCTCCACAGAAAAATTCGGCATTTGAGAAGCCGTTTGTTTCGGCGTTTTCCTTTGCATTTTGAACAGCGTCCGGGATGATTTCCACACCGATAAGCCTTGAGACCCTGTCAGCCATTGTAAGTCCGATAGTTCCTGTGCCGCAATACAAATCCAGCAGTAATTCATCACCGTGCAGGTCTGCATATTCCGCTGCTTTTTTATAAAGTACTTCACATTGCTCACTGTTCACCTGATAAAAAGACAGAGGCGAGATTTTAAACCTGCAGCCGAGCAATGTATCCGTTATAAAACCGTCACCGTAGAGCGTTTTACATGTATCTCCCATGATTACGTTGGTGGAGGATTTATTTATGTTTATAACAAAGGTTTTAAAGTCCGGTATGGAGGCTCTTAATTCTTCAATAAGCTCGCTCTCATGCGGAATTCCTTCGCCGTTTATAACGAGGCACACCATGATTTCACCGGTAAAGTGAGCACGGCGTATGTATATGTGTCTTAAAAGCCCTTGCTTTTTGGATTCATCATACGCTGAAACTCTGAAATCGGTCATCCAGTTACTGACTGCTTCAAGTATGTCTTTGAAAACTTCCGGCTGCAGCAGACAATTTGTGCACGGAACAATACGGTGACTGTTAAATGCATAAAATCCTATAAGCGGCGAGCCGTTTCTTGTATCCGTTCCGACCGGGTATTGAGCCTTGTTCCTGTAATGCTCCGTCTGAGGACTCCCGATTATGTCGGATATACCGATATCCAAATGACCTATCCTCTGAAATGCATCGCGTACCTTTTGCTCTTTTATCCTCAGCTCCGCATCATACGATATGTGGCGAAAACAACAGCCTCCGCATTTTTCCGAAACCGGACACAACGACATGACCCTGTCCTTTGACGGGGTAATTATCTTATTTATTTTTCCGACAGCATAGTTTTTCTTCGCTTTTATTATGTGAACGGAAGCTATATCACCTACAGCTGTTCCGTTTACAAAAACAGCCTGTCCCTCATAGCGGCCTACGCCGGAGCCCTCCGCACTCATGCCGTCGATACTTATTTCGATGTCGTCATTTTTCCTAAGCATATATTTCTCCAAAAATATTATGTTATAATTCTATCATATTACATCTGAATATGGTAGAATTAACTTGTTTTAGTTTAAAAAATTCGGAGAAGAGCAAATGGAAGAAAGAGTCTGTAAGTTATATAAAAAATGCGGCGGTTGTCAGCTTGACATGCCGTATAAAGAGCAACTGAGATACAAGCAAAATCTTGAAGAGAAATTACTCGGAAGATTTTGTAAAATTGAGCCTGTCATCGGGATGAAATATCCTTATAATTACAGGAATAAGGTTCAGGCGGCATTTGGTTTTGATAAACGAAGAAATAAAATTATTTCGGGTGTTTACCAGTCAAACAGTCACAGGATAGTTCCGGTTGATCATTGCATGATTGAGGACTCAAAGGCAGATGCGATAATAAAAGATATCCGCGGTCTTATGAAAGACTTTAAGTTTATGCCGTATGATGAGGACACCCACAGAGGCTTTATACGCCACGTACTTGTCAAACGCGGCTTTTCGACTAATGAAATAATGATTGTTATCGTTACGGGCACTCCTGTTTTTCCTGCAAAGAACAATTTTGTAAAAGCTCTTTTAAAGCTTCACCCTGAGATTACTACGATTATTCACAATATAAACCCGTATCAAACAAATCTCGTTCTCGGAAAACAGGAAAAGGTTCTTTACGGGAAAGGGTTTATTGAAGATAAGCTACTCGGTCTTACGTTCAGAATTTCCGCAAAATCCTTCTATCAGATAAATCCGTCTCAAACGGAAAAACTTTATCGCATAGCTATTGAATACGCAGGCCTTACCGGAAAGGAAACTTTTTTTGACAGCTATTGCGGCACGGGAACAATAGGCCTTATTGCCGCCAAAAACGGTGCCGCAAGAGTTATCGGCGTCGAGCTTAACAAGGATGCCGTGCGCGATGCCATTTCAAATGCGAGGCGCAACAAGATATCCAATGCTTACTTTGTATGCGCTGACGCGACAGACTTCATAATTGAAATGGCAGAACACGGTGAGCATGTGGATGTGATAATGATGGATCCACCTCGCGCCGGCAGCACGGAGGATTTCCTCGACGCCGTAGTAAAGCTGTCTCCGCCAAAGGTTGTATACGTTTCCTGCAACCCGGAAACACTTGCAAGAGATCTTGCGTATATCACGAAGCACGGATATGCAGTTCAAAAGATTCAACCCGTTGATATGTTCCCGCATACGGCACACGTGGAGAGCGTAGCTCTGTTGACTAAAGTACATAAGTAAAAGTGTAAAAAAGGCTTGAAATAGAGGCGAAAATATGGCGTCAAGCAAGGAATACTTAGAGTTTGTTTTAGGGCAGCTCTCTGAGTTAGAAGGAATTACTTATCGAGCTATGATGGGAGAATTTATTATTTATTATCGTGGTAAGATTGTAGGAGGTATCTATGATGATAGATTACTTGTTAAGCCGGTGAAATCAGCAATTAGTTATATGCCGACAGCTCTGTATGAATTACCATATGAGGGAGCAAAAGCGATGTTATTGGTAGATGAAGTTGATAATAAAGAATTTTTGACAGGTTTGTTTCATGCGATGTATGATGAACTGCAAGCTCCAAAACCAAAAAAGAAAAAATAAATAACTTCCAGTCTGTTTTACGTAGTTATTTATGCCGTTGAGGCTTAAATATAAATATTGATTTTTTAGGAGAGTGCTTTTTGATTAAGTACAACACAATGGAGATTGTAGCGTAACGGGAGGTTGCGTATACAGTCAAACACAGCCTCCCGCAGGAATGCAGTTGAAGTTAACAACATTCAGGAGGAAATAAAGAATGAATAAAAATAACATTAAAATACGTTTAGAAAAAAAAGAAGAATACCGTGAAGTAGAAAACCTTGTAAGAGAAGCATTTTGGAATGTGTACCGCCCTGGTTGTCTGGAGCATTTTGTTTTGAATCGGTTGCGAAATAATCCCGACTTCATTGCAGAATTGGATTATGTGATGGAGCTTAACGGAAAACTGATCGGACAGATTGTTTTTATGAAAGCGGTGCTCAAGGCTGATGACGGGAGAGATATTCCAATTGTGACCATTGGACCTATCTGCATCATACCGGAGCTTAAGAGAAGGGGATATGGCAAGGTATTGCTGGACTATTCTCTTGATAAGGCTGCAAAGATGGGATTCGGTGCAGTATGCATTGAAGGTAACATTGACTTCTATGGAAAGAGTGGATTTACCTATGCCGGCGAATTCGGTATTCGTTATCATGGACTTCCGGAGGATGAAGATGCATCGTTTTTTCTTTGCAAGGAGTTGACTCCGGGCTATTTAGACGGCATAACCGGTGAGTATGAAACACCTACAGGTTATTTTGTAGATGAAGCGGAAGCTGACGAATTTGATAAGGGCTTTCCCTACAAAGAGAAGTTTAAGCAGCCGGGACAACTTTTCTAAACGAAAAAGATTTATGATGGCAGGGAGATAAAATCTCTCTGCCTGAAAACGGTAAATTCAAGTTTGAAAAGATGCAAACATTGGATAACTTACCTATAACAAGCGGAGACTTAGATAACTTACCAATGATATATGGTATCAATACTATTGTCTCAAGCCACATTTAAACGGTAGTATTGCTGATAAAGTTATGAATTTACATACATTTTAATCCCTGAAAAAAGAAACGGAGAATTCAATGAAAGTACTTATTTTGTCGTGTAATACCGGTGGCGGACACAACTCCGCCGCACATGCGATCGCGGAAGCTATGGCCTGGCACGGAGGCGAGGCTTACGTAATGGATTATCTGACCTTGGCAGGCGAAGAAGTGTCAAGGCTGGTAGGAGACGGATATGTTCATATCGTCAAAAAAACACCGCTTCTCTTCGGAATGACCTACAAACTCGGAATGGTGATAAGTAAAATCACAAGAAAGTCCTTGGTGTACTACGTAAACGGTCGCATGGCCAAGTATTTGAACAAGTACCTGAAAGACAATCCAGTGGATGTGCTGATAATGCCTCATATTTATCCGTCGGAAACCATTGCATATATGAAACACAAGGGTATGAAGCTGCCTCTTACCGTGGCGGTAATGACAGACTATACCTGTATTCCTTTCTGGGAAGAAACAGATGCGGACTATTACATCATACCTCATGAGAGTCTTACAGACGTATTCGTTAAGAGAGGTCTGCCTAAAGAGAAGCTGATTCCGCTTGGAATTCCGGTTTCAAGAATTTGCAGAAGAGAGATTTCCAAGGAGGATGCAAGGGAAAAGCTGGGTCTTTCCACCGAGAAAAAATATATTTTAGCGGCAGGCGGCAGCATGGGAGCCGGCAATATGGGTAAGCTGGTTGAATGCCTGCTGGAATCCACAGAAGATGAAGAACTGATTGTTATTTGCGGAAGCAACAAGAAGGTCGAGAAGCATTTGAAAAAAACCTTCGGCTCAGAAAAAAGACTTACTATTCTCGGGTATACCAATCAGATGAGTCTTTATATGAAAGCCTGCGACATACTCTTCACAAAGCCGGGCGGTCTTACTTCTACGGAGGCTGCCGTGTCGGGAATTCCGATAATTCATACCGAGCCTATTCCCGGGTGCGAAACAGCAAACTGTAAGTTTTTCGGAAAATACGGAATGAGTGTTTCGGGTACAACCGTAAAAGGACAGGTGCAGGCAGGTCTTCGCATTCTTTACGATGAAAAAGAGGCAAGTAAGATGAAGGAAAATCAGCAGAAAAACATCAACAAGATGGCAGCTGATGATATTTGCTGCTTTATACGGGAGCATTTGAACGATAAATAAAACGTGTGAAAAATTTTAGCGGAGGAGTAATTATGCCAGATATTATTGCATTCGGAGATTCTGTCTTAAAAGGTGTAGTACATGAAAACAATGCTTATAAAGTATCTAAAAACAGCTTCTCAAGTCTATGTGAAGAAATATTCGGAATATCAATAGCTAACAAAGCAAAATTCGGAAGCACAATAGATGCCGGAGAGAAAATAATATCTAAAAATACCGAATGGATCAAAGAATCAAAGAGCAAATATGTCATAGCGGAATTCGGCGGAAATGACTGTGACTTTAACTGGGCGGAGATAGCCGAAAATCCGGATAAGGAGCATTACCCTAAAAATACGGTGGGGAAATTTGTTGAGATATACTCGCGAATTATTGACGAAATAAGAGATTTGGGAAAAGAGCCTGTACTGCTGTCTTTGCCTCCGATAGATTCAGTCAGATATTTTGATTTTATAAGCAGAAAAATAAATGCGGATAATATATTGAAATGGCTTGAGGGTGACAGGCAGCTGATTACAAATTGGCACGAAAGATACAACTTAGAAGTATTTAAGACGGCGCTGAATAAGGGCGTCCCTGTGATAGATATCACATCGAGATTTTTGGAAACAAAGAACTATTCAAAATTATTGTGTGACGACGGTATACATCCGAATGAACAGGGACATGCAATGATTGCGGAAACAATAATGGAATACGTTAAAGAAAGAAAAATTAAGATTACGGATTAAAGAAACGGAGAGACTTTATGTTATTTATTGAATATCCCAAGTGCTCTACATGTCAAAAGGCAAAGGCATGGCTTGACAGTCATGGACTTAAGTATGAGGACAGACATATCGTTGAAAACAATCCCACATATGAGGAACTCAAGGAGTGGTACAAAAAAAGCGGCATGCCGTTAAAGAAGTTTTTCAACACAAGCGGGCTTCTCTATAAGGAGATGCAGCTTAGGGACAAGCTCCCCACAATGAGTGAGGATGAACAGCTTAAGCTTCTTGCGACAAACGGTATGCTCGTAAAGCGACCGGTTATTGTCACCGACAAGGTGATTCTTACCGGCTTCAGAGAGGCAGAATGGGAGAAGGAACTGTTTTAGCGGCAGTGGCACGGTTTAAAACGAATTAACTGAATTGAGGTAAAAGAAGTTGAACAAAAAAGCAATCATTGCAATGAGCGGCGGTGTGGATTCAAGCGTTGCCGCATATCTTATGAAGCAGCGGGGATACGAGTGCGTTGGCGTTACCATGAAGCTCTTTCAGGGTGAGGATGTTGAAGTTTCAGATGCCCATTCCTGTTGTTCGCTTGACGATGTAAAGGATGCTGAAAGTGTTGCAAAACAGCTTGGTATGCCGTATCACGTTTTCGGGTTTTCGGATTTGTTCAGGGAAACCGTTATCGACAAATTTGTTGAGGCATATGAAAACGGTTGTACTCCGAATCCCTGTATTAATTGCAACAGATTTCTAAAGTTTAACAAGCTTTATCACCGTGCGCTGGAGCTCGGCTGCGATTATGTGGTAACCGGTCATTATGCGAGGATTGAACGTGATGAAAATTCCGGACGTTACATACTTAAAAAGGGAGTTGACCCGACAAAGGATCAGAGCTATGTTCTTTACTCTCTCTCTCAGGAGCAGCTTGCACATACGATTTTTCCGCTCGGGGAATTGAACAAAACCGATGCCAGGGCAATAGCACGTGAGCAGGGATTTGTAAGTGCGCACAAGCATGACAGTCAGGATCTCTGCTTTGTCAAGGACGGCGACTATGCACAGTTTATAGAAGCATATACGGAAAAGACCTTTCCCCATGGCAGCTTTATAGACACGGAGGGAAATATACTCGGTGAACACAAGGGTATTATTCATTACACGATAGGTCAGCGAAAGGGTCTCGGTATAGCCTTCGGAGAGCCTATGTTTGTGTGCGGGATAAATCCGAAAGACAATACCGTAACACTCGGGAGGAATTCCGACTTGTACACGGATACATTGACCGCCGGGGACATAAATCTTATTTCAGTGCCCTCAATAGACGCACCAATGCGCATAAAGGCGAAGGTTCGCTACAGGCAGGTTGAGCAGTGGGCTACGGTTACACAACTTGACGAGGATACTGTAAGGGTTAAGTTTGACGAGCCGCAAAGGGCTATAACAAAGGGGCAGGCCGTTGTTCTCTACGACGGAGATACGGTTGTCGGCGGCGGAACCATAATTGAGGTGTGAGCATGAAAAATACTACGCTCTGTTATATCGAAAAAGACGGGAAGTATCTTATGCTTTACCGCAATAAAAAAGAAAATGACCTTAACGAGGGAAAGTGGGTCGGAGTAGGCGGAAAATTTGAGCCCGGCGAAACGGCCGAGCAGTGCCTTGTGCGCGAGGTCAGGGAGGAGACGGGACTCACTCTTACGGATTGGCATTTTTACGGCATAGTGAACTTCATCTCCGACAAATGGGATGATGAGGCGATGTATCTTTATCTCGGAAAAAGCTTTGAGGGTGAGCTCCTGAAAAGCTGCGACGAGGGTGAACTGCGATGGGTTGAAAAATCCGCTGTTATGGAGCTACCCATGTGGGAGGGCGATATATATTTTCTGAAAGAAATGCTTTCGGGTACAGAGAAGATATCCATGACCCTTCGCTATGAGGGAGATACGCTCAAAGAGATGACAAACGAATAATTTTATAAAAAATCCGGCAAACTTTTGTGATTGTTGTGAATAGACAACAGGTTTGCCTTATTGTAAAATATAAAGCACTCGCCTTTAAAGGGCTTTTTTCTCAGGGGATGTATGGAAAATGGGTGTAAAAGTTAATCCGGCTGCTTTCGGCGGCATATTTGCAGTGCCTGATATCGTAGTCGATGAACATATCAGACTTGCAGGAGGACAGCAGCTTAAGGTCCTCCTTTTTGTGCTGCGTCATAACAACGGAAATACGGAAATTGAAAAGATAGCGGACGGAGTCGGAATGACTGTTCAGGATGTTAAGGACGCACTTTCGTATTGGCTTCACGTGGGTGTTCTTTTGATGGACGGTGAAGAGCCGAACGCAATCGTGATAAACTCGTCAAAGCCTCAGAAAACAGCGGGGCTTCGCGAGCTGCCGGATATCGCTCCCACATATGATCAGGTTGCGGCACGTGTTTTGGAGGATGAGTCGCTCAAGGCTCTTTTTTCTGAGGTGCAGCTTAAGCTCGGCAGAACGATAGGCTACGGTGATCAGGCGAAATTCATAATGATGCATGATGACTATGGCCTTCCCGTCGAAGTAATTCTCACTATTGTAGAATACTGCGTTAAGGACGGAAGGCCCTCCATGGGTTATATCTCGAAAATTGCGAAGGACTGGGGCGAGCATGAGATAAATACTCTTGATGCCGCTGATGAAAGACTCCGTGAATTGCGCTCGGACGAAAAGCTCTGGAAAAAATTTGTTGCCATGTTCTCAGTTGATCCCCCGAGGTATACCGAGATAAGGTTTTCATATCTTAAGCGGTGGGTACGAGAGTATAAGCAGTCACTTGAACTTATTTTCTATGCATATGAGCTTATGGTTGAAAAGATAAACGCAGTAAATTTCAAATATATGGATAAGATGCTTGAATCATGGCACGGTGACGGTTTGAAAAAGCCGCAGGATGTCATGCAGGCAAATACACGACGCACGGACAACTTAAATTCCGAAAAAACGAAAAACGTATATGCCAACGTAAAAGGGGCAAAGAAGCAGACGTCTTACAACTCGGAAAAAGTAAAGCAAAAGGCACAGGGCCCTATAGAGTACAAGAGGAGGAACAACGGTGGAGAGTAATATCGAAAGAGCAAAAAGAATAATTGAAAACAGACGTTCCTCCGCAGAGCGGGAAGCGGAAAACAAGCGAGCGGAGCTTGAGAGTGTATGTCCGGAGCTTCGTGAGATAAACCGAAGGATTTCCGGAGCGGGACTTGCGGCACTTAAGGCAATAGGAATGGGCTCGGATGCGCAGGAATACATCGCAAGGCTTGCCGCAGAAAACCTTGAGCTTCAGAATACACGCGCGGAGATTCTCAGAGGTCTCGGACTGCCGGCAGATGTACTTGATGTTCATTACACATGTCCCGTATGTGACGACAGCGGAATTCATGACGGGCACTACTGCGACTGTATGAAATCGCTCGTAAAACAGATTCAGTTTGAAAATCTTTGCAGATGTGCTCCGGCGAAAGAATCAACATTTGAAAGCTTTTCTCTGGATTTTTACAGGGGCTTTGTTGATCCTGAAACGGGAGCGGATGCATATGACCGCATGAATCAGATATACAACTATTGTAAAAACTGGGCTTACGATTTTTCAAAAAATTCCCCCGGCATTCTCATGTACGGAAACACAGGGCTCGGAAAGACGCATCTTTCATTGGCAATTGCCAATGTAGTTGTTTCAAAGGGTTACAATGTACTCTATACCTCGGCAGGAAATATTCTTTCAAAGCTCGAGCGTGAAAAATTCGGAAGACTTAAGGGTGACGAATCTCCGGAGGACATGGTTCTCTCCGCAGACCTTCTCATACTTGACGACCTCGGTTCGGAATTCATAACGCAGTTTACAGTTGCCGCCGTGTACAACATTATCAACACGAGGATTCTTGAAGGACTTCCCACTATCATAAGCACAAACTTACTCTATGATGAGATAGGCGACAAGTATAATCCGAGAGTATATTCAAGAATAATCGGTGACTACACCATGCTTGAATTTATCGGAGCGGATGTTCGTCAGCTGAAGGCGGAGTAAAGCTCAGTATTCAGTTAAAATCCGAAAAGCCCGGCGTGTAGCCTATACATGGAAACATAAAAAATAAAACTTTTTGTCAGGAGAAAATTTACGTGGATATTATTGCAAGCATAACAGACCAGTTTAAACTTCAAAGATGGCAGGTAGAAAATACGGTAAAGCTTATCGATGAGGGAAATACCATACCTTTTATCGCCCGTTACAGAAAAGAGGCTCACGGAACTCTTGATGACCAGACTCTGCGTGAAATTTCGGAGAGACTTCAATATCTCCGCAATCTTGACAAGAGACGTGAGGAGATTTCAAATTCCATAACGGAGCAGGAAAAAATGACTCCCGAGCTTGCGGAGGCTATCTCGGCGGCTGCGACGCTGGCGGAGCTTGAGGACTTGTACAGACCGTATAAGCCGAAAAGAAAAACACGTGCGTCCGTTGCGAAGGAAAAGGGTCTTGAGCCGCTTGCAAAGAAGATATATGAACAAAAATCCGGGACTGCTCCCGAAGAACTCGCTCCCGAATACATAAACGAAGAAAAAGGTGTACGAGGCATTGAAGATGCGCTTAAGGGTGCTTCGTATATCATCGCCGAGGATATCTCTGACAATGCGGATATCCGCCGCAGGCTGCGCAACCTTTTCTCCGTACTCGGCATCATGACTTCAAAGGCAAAAACCGAGGAGGACAGCGTTTACGCAAACTATTATGATTTTTCGGAAAAGGTCGATAAGCTTGCGGGACATAAAATTCTTGCAATTGACCGCGGAGAAAAAGAGGGCTTCCTCAAGGTGTCCGTTACGCTTGACAGACCCAAAGCACTTTCAATTATAGAAAAAGTTACGGTGAACGGAAACGGACCGTGTACGGAATTCGTACGTGCCGCAGGCGAGGACGCGTATGACAGACTTATTTATCCGTCTGTTGAGAATGAGACGCGCTCCGCGCTTACGGAGAGGGCTGCGACTGCGGCGATAAAAGTTTTTGCCCAGAACCTGCGCCCGCTTCTTATGGCACCTCCGGTAAAGAACAAGACCTGTATAGGTCTTGACCCCGGATACAGAACCGGATGCAAGGTTGCTTGCGTCGACGGAACAGGGCGTGTGCTTGATACCGGTGTTATATATGTAACACACGGAGACGCACAGCGCGAAAAGGCAAAAACTTTCATAAAGCAGCTTATTTCAAAGCATGATGTTGACATAATTTCAATAGGTAACGGTACGGCTTCAAAAGAAACAGAGATATTTGCAGCCGAGCTTATAAAGGAAATACCGCAAAAGGTATCATATATGGTCGTAAGTGAGGCGGGAGCCTCTGTTTATTCGGCATCAAAGCTTGCTGCCGAGGAATTTCCTCAGTTCGATGTTTCGCTGCGCTCCGCCGTTTCAATAGCACGTCGTCTGCAGGATCCGCTTGCGGAACTTGTAAAGATTGAGCCAAAGGCGATAGGCGTAGGACAGTATCAGCACGATATGCCGAAAAAAGAGCTTGAATCAGCTCTTGACGGAGTTGTTGAGGACTGCGTAAACTCTGTCGGTGCCGACCTTAACACGGCGTCTCCGTCATTACTTTCTCACATAGCCGGAATAAACGGAACAATAGCAAAGAATATCGTTGTATACAGAGAAGAAAACGGTGCATTTACAAGCAGGACCGCACTCAAAAAGGTTCCGAAGCTCGGACAGAAGGCTTTTGAGCAGTGCGCGGGCTTCCTTCGTGTTGCCGAGAGTAAAAATATACTTGATAACACGGGCGTTCACCCGGAAAGCTATGATGCGGCAAAAACACTTCTCACTCTTTGCGGATATGAATTAAAGGACGTTAAGAACGGAACTATAGACGAGCTTCATTCACGTATTGAAAAGCTCGGCTACAGTGACCTTGCAAAAAGACTTTCGGTGGGCGAGCCGACGCTTCACGATATCGAAAATGAGCTTCTTAAGCCGGGACGCGATCCGCGTGATGAACTTCCGCCGCCTCTTTTGCGCTCGGACGTTATGGAAATGAAGGACTTAAAGCCGGGCATGGAGCTTAAGGGAACCGTAAGAAATGTAATAGATTTCGGTGCGTTTGTGGATATCGGAGTTCATCAGGACGGACTTGTGCATATCTCACAGATAACCGATAAGTATATAAAACATCCGTCGGAAATTCTTTCGGTCGGAGATGTTGTGACTGTGCGTGTTCTTGATGTTGATATGAATAAAAAGCGTATAGGTCTTACCATGAAGGGTATAGGACAGTCATAGAAACTGGTGGCTGCGGTCCGCGAAAAGAGGTTCTTCTATGAATTTTGAAGTAAAAAATCTTACAAAATCCTTCGGAGAAAAACAGGTACTCAAAGGGGTTTCTTTTTCAGTTGAAAGTGGGGCCGCGCTCGGCCTTCTCGGCCGAAACGGTGCGGGCAAAACGACAACAATCCGCATCATCATGGGACTTTTCGCACCGAACTCCGGCGAAGTGCTTCTTGACGGCAAGCCATTCGACATAAGGCACGCAAACGTCGGCTATATGCCGGAGGAGCGCGGCCTTTATCCAAAAAAGCGTGTCCTTGAACAGCTCATTTATTTTGCGGAGCTTCGCGGACTCGATAAAAAAACTGCCAGCAAAAATGCAGACAGGCTTTTGTCACGCCTTGAAATGACGGAATACAAAAATGCAAAGCTTATGACTCTTTCGAAGGGCAATCAGCAAAAGATTCAACTTATTGCCACGCTTATATGTGACCCGGATATTGTAATTCTGGATGAGCCGTTTTCCGGTCTTGACCCCGTAAACGCAATTCTTTTAAAGGATGTTGTCCGTGAACTGATAGAAAACGGAAAAATAGTTATTTTTTCAAGTCACCAGATGAATTATATCGAAGAATTCTGTGATGATATCGTAATCCTGAACAACGGCACGGTTGCGGTTGAGGGCTCCATAAAAAAGATAAAGCACGGTTTTACTCACGGAAAGGTTGTCATAGAGTCCGACGACTTTGCAGACCTTCCGCAGCTGCTTGAAAATTCAAGATGTGTTTCGGAAACGGAAATGACCGAAAAGGGTCTTGTAGTCAAGCTAAAGGATACTGCGGATATGACATCCCTGCTTAAGGTTGTGACGCGCTCCGCTGCAACCGTAAAAAGTATATCCGACTATGAGCCGGAACTCTCTGAGATCTTTGTTGAATATACGGAGGTGGAGTCATGAAACAGTTTTTCTCGGTGTTCCGATTCGAATTTTTGACTCATCTTAAGAACAAGATATCAACTGTCGTAACCATAGGTCTTGTGATTGCAATCGCCCTTACATTGTCGTATCCGAAGCTTGAAAAGGTTATTTCAAGTAAAAGCAAGGATGACGCACAGGGTGAAAAGAATCTTATGCATATCGCGGTTTACAATGCAAGCGGTATCGACACCTATACCCTGATGTCCTCCTTTGGTGCGGCTTTTAACAGGGAGGAAGGATACAGCCTTACTTTTCTTGTGGACGAAAAGAATGATGCCGCTTATAACCTTGCCTCGAAAAATCTTGAGGAGCTTACACACAGCGGCAGCAAAACGGGGCTTAAATCAATAAGCAGAATTGATCCGTCGAAGCTTAAAAAAAGTGTTGAGGACGGTCACTTTGATTCGATTATAGAGATAACCGGTCCGAGGAGCCTTAAGTATATTTCCGAAACGGTCGGTCTTTACGACAAGGAATCAAATATTGCCTCACAGCTGCTTCTTACCATTGACAGGTTCTCGACTTTGGCAGCGAAGGGCATGAGTGAAACGGATATTACATCGCTTCTTTCCTCGGATGTGGATGTAGAGACCATAGTCACCGGCAAGGATCAAAAGCAAAGCTTTATGTATACGTATGCTATAATCATGGTTCTTTACATGGTACTTATCATTTACGGACAGTTTGTAGCCTCCAGTGTCGCAAGCGAAAAGAGCTCAAGAGCTATGGAGGTTCTTATAACCTCGGCAAAGCCCACAAACCTTATCTTCGGAAAAATTCTCGGTACGGGCTTCGCGGGACTTTTACAGCTGATTCTTGTCTTTTCCGTAACCATAGGCTTTTATAAGCTCAACGAGGGTGAAATAACAAACGACATCATTATTTCACTTTTCGGAATGCCTGTATCCGCCGCTCTTTTTGCATTGTTGTTCTTTATACTCGGATACTTTATGTATGCGTTTATGTTCGGTGCCGCCGGCTCAATCGCGAGCCGCTCCGAGGATCTCGGTGCGCTTACAATGCCGATAAATATAATTTTTATAGCCGCTTTTATGGTTGCGATTTTCGGAATGACCGGCAATGGTGTGAACGAAACATACTTCGTTGTATGCTCCTTCCTGCCGACTTTCGCACCGCTTGTGATGCTCGTCAGAATCTGTATGGGTACCGTTGCGGTGTGGGAAATAATCCTTTCCGTGCTTATTCAGATTTTCACAATAGCCGGACTCGGTATACTTTGCGCAAAGATATACAGAGCCGGAGTCCTTCTCTACGGCAATACTCCGAAGCCCGGAGACCTTATTAAGATAATAAAAGTATCAACGGCTAAATAAGGCTTTTCCCTATTTATAATATTTTAAAACCGGAGGCATAGGTATGTCTGAAATGAAAAAAATAGCAAGCTTCTCAATTGACCATGATAAGCTTCAAAAAGGGATTTACGTTTCCCGTGTGGACGGCGATGTAATCACCTATGATATTCGTATGAAACGCCCTAACATGGGGGACTATCTGTCAAACGGAGCACTTCACACGTTTGAGCATCTGTTTGCAACATATGCAAGGAACGGTGAATTTGCGGGCTCCGTTATATATATCGGCCCCATGGGCTGCCGCACGGGGTTTTATATGCTGCTTCGCGACGATGTTTCAAAACAGGATGTTTTGAAACTTGTCCGGGAATCCTTCGCCTTTATAGAATCGTTTGAAGGCGAAATCCCTGGCGCAAAGCGCAAGGAGTGCGGCAATTACCGCGAGCATGACCTACTCGGCGCAAAACTTTGCGCCGCCGATATGCTCGCCGTCCTTAAGGACTGGGCTCCCGAAAAAATGGATTATAACTACAAAGATTAAACAAAAGTAAATCGACCTCCAAAAAGTCATGCCAAAATGCCCGGCAACCGGAGGTCGGTTTTTTAAACAGTTATTAATTTGTAAGAGAAAAAATCAAAAACCTGATTTTTACACTTTATTCACAAAATTTCTCAACATAA
>UQZY01000040.1 GCA_900545655.1 uncultured Oscillospiraceae bacterium | reverse complement strand
TCAATTCGCTCATGGAGGAAGGAATAATACCGGGATGCAGCTCAGAGCCGATGTGCATCTCATAATAGTCCTCGACCTTACCGATAAGCGCGTCAAGAATCGCCTCTTTGCCCCCAAAGTGCTTGTAAAGGGACGGACCCTTGAGCCCCGCCTTCTCCGCAATCAGGTCAACGCCCACCCCGTCATAGCCCTTATCGGCAAACAGGGTGAGCGCCGAATCCAGAATCCTGTCCTTTGTCGATTTACTGTTCACATCCGTTCCTCCCGACCCGGCTAACGACCGATTGCCTATATTATAGCTAACGACCGTTCCCCTGTCAAGAGGTAACTGCGACGTTTCGCCGCTATTCACTTTTTTCTGATAACGATAGCGATAAAATTCAGATATTTTATTCCTGTCATAAACTCATAAAGATCCGGATTATCCGGTATGTAGGCAAGCTTTTTCTTACAAGTGATAGGATCCGACTTTATTGATGTTCCGTCAATAAAAATCTCGCCTGCATCAAACTGCATTATTCCGGTGCATGCCTTTATCGTTGTAGTTTTACCAGCACCATTGTGACCGATAAAACCATAGATTTCACCGGGAGAAATATGAAGTGAAAGGTTATCAACAGCCTTTTTTTCTCCGTAGGTCTTTGTCAGATTTGTAATTTTAAGCATATATTTCTCTCCTTATGAAACTAAAACTTTTACACAAGTATCTTATGTGTTCCCATTAAATATTTGATTTTAACCTTCAGCTCTTCTTAAAATCCGGTGAACGCTTTTTCATCTCTTTACTTTCTTTTCCGTTTATTCCAACCGGACTTATCTCAACGCTTTCGTCATTTTCTGTCTTTATAACATATACCGTTCCCTTAAACATCTCCCCGAGACTTTTCACTATTTCATTTTCAGAAAAATCACATACACCGGTAGCAACAAGAACGCACATTCCATATGAAAAAATCCACATCTGCCTGAACATGTGCTCAGCCTGATCCGGCGTGGCATTGTAATTATGTATGATATACTCAATGTCCTTTCCTTTATCAAACGGTATACTTTCAAGTGCAGAAAAAAAATGCCCTTTCACCGTCACCTACATTTCTTTTCATAAACAGTATACCGAAAAGAACAGGTTCATCCTTTGCGAATTTTATCCACTGCATACCGCGTTTTTTGTATGCAGGATAGTATTCATCCGCAACATTCATATATTCGATAAACTTATCTGTCGCTTTTTTCAGAGCAGCATCCTTCAACTCTCCCATGCTTGAAAAAACCGTAAAGATGGGAGAAGATGATGTTCCCAATCTCTTTCCGACCTCTCGTGCCGCAAGCGCTTCTTCACCTTCCACGCGAAGAATTTCATATGCAGCATCCACTATTTCTTCTTTTGTGAATTTCGTTTTAGGAGGCATTTTGTCTTCATACTCCTTTTTAAAAAGTCATGTCACTGAGAACAAGCATAAAAAAGTCTCACTGAAAACATCCAAAATCAGGCTTTGAATCATTACATAACATGCGTTATATAACATATGTTATTATGCGCTGCTTACAGATAATGTCAACAAGGAATAACAACAATATCAGTTACAAAATAATGACAAAAAAAACAGCCTCTGATAAGAGACTGTGCTTTAAAGTGCGTTTTTTAGATTGTATCCGCTATATGACCAGACTACACTTCACCTATTTCCAGGAGATATCTGTGAAGGGCATCCTGCCACGGCGGCAAAAGTGAAAAGCCCGCCTTGGTCAGAGAATCCTTTGAGAGTCTTGAATTTTTCGGCCTTTTTGCGGGTGAATTGTACTTTTCCGATGAAACGGGATTTATCCTGAGAGTTTTTCCAGACTGTCTCACAATCTCCTCCGCAAATTCATAAAAGCTGGTAAAGCCCTCGTTTGTCGCATGGTAGACACCGTATTTTTCAGATGAAAGCATATCGCATATGAGCGGAGCCAGATCCTTTGTGTATGTAGGTGAACCTATCTGGTCCGAAACAACGGAAATCTGCTCCTTGGTATCCGCAAGGCTCAGTATCGTGGAAACAAAGTTGCGTCCGTTTTTACCGAAAAGCCAAGATACCCTTACGATAAAATACTTTGAGCAAAATCTTCTGACATCCTCTTCACCCGCAAGCTTTGAAAGTCCGTATTCATTCATAGGACCCTTTTTGTCATTTACCTCATACGGTGTGTCTCCCGTGCCGGGAAAAACATAGTCCGTGCTGATATACACCATGGGGATTTCAAGCCGGCTGCACTGCTTTGCGAGAGACCTCGTGGCGGAGGCATTCAGGTTATGACACTTAAAGTGCTCCTCCTGGGCAAGGTCAACCGCCGTATATGCTGCGCAATGTACAACCGCTTCAATTTTTTTGTGTTCAAACCACTGCAGGATAAGGCCCTGATTGGTTATGTCAAACTCCTTATGAGTAGGGGCAATAACTTCAAAGCCACGTTTTTCAAGTTCTGTGACAACGTCGCTTCCAAGCTGTCCGTGTGCTCCGGTAACAAGTACAATCATGAAGGGGCTCCTTTCCTGTTATTCACAAAAAAATTCAAGGCCGGTTCAAAAATCCGTAAATCCGTCAAAGGGCTTAAAAATCAAGCTTTATATCCTTCAAATAAGGCGCGTTTTTATCTTTTTCCGAAAGAATCGGATTCTCTACGCCCCATTCAACACCTATCTCCGGGTCGTCAAAACGGATTCCTCCGTCGCACTCGGGTGAATAGAGTTCATCACACTTGTACATGATTTCAACGTCGTCTGTAAGAGTCAAAAATCCGTGTGCAAAGCCCTTCGGTATGAAAATCTGCTTCTTGTTTTCTGCGGTAAGCTTAACGGAAATCCATTTCTTATAAGTGGGAGAATCTTTTCTAAGGTCAACCGCAACGTCGAGAATCTCACCCTTAAGGCAGGTAAGCAGCTTTGCCTGACACATGGGATTCCTCTGAAAATGAAGTCCCCTTATTATTCCCTTCTTTGAGCTGAAGGATCTGTTGTCCTGCACAAATTCGGCGGTTATTCCGGCATCCTCAAAGTCACGCCTTGAATAAGTCTCCATAAACCAGCCCCTGTTGTCACCGAATACCTTCGGCTCAACAATGAGAACTCCGTCAAGTTCAGTCTCTGATACTGTTATCATCAAAACACCCTTTATTCTCCCGTATTGTTCAGAGCATCTCTGCCCCAGATAGGACGCTCTCCGAATTTTTCCGAATAGAGTATCGCCCCTTCGGCAACACGTCTTAAGTGGTTGCCATACTTGGATTTACCGTAGAGGTTTGCCGACTCAAGAAGAGTCTTTTTGGAAATCCAACGTGAATTGTATGCAATCTCTTCGGGAGCCGAAATAATTATTCCCTGTCCCTCTTCGAGAGTTTTTATAAAATTCGCCGCGTTGTTAAGGGCATCTACGGTTCCCGTATCCATCCACGCAAAGCCGCGTCCCATAAGCTTTACGTCAAGGTCTCCAGCCTCAAGGTAAAGTCTGTTCAAGTCGGTTATCTCAAGCTCCCCGCGTTCGGACGGCTTTATCCTTTTTGCAAAGTCCACTACTCTGTTGTCATAGAAATAAAGTCCCGTTACAGCATAATTCGACTTCGGCTCCTGGGGCTTTTCCTCAATTGAAATGACGTTTTTCTCCTCGTCAAACTCGATAACACCGAATGCCTGCGGATTGTCAACATAATAGCCGAAGATGGTGGCCTTTGAGTTTTCCGGATCCGATGCCGTTAAGGCTGCCTGTCTCAGTATATGTCCGAGTCCGTTTCCGTAGAAGATGTTGTCTCCGAGAATCATGGCAACGCTGTCATCACCTATGAACTCCTCACCTATCAGGAACGCCTCGGCAAGTCCGTTCGGAGCCTCCTGTACGGCATATGAGATGTTGAGTCCGAACAGTTCGCCCGTCCCGAGAAGGTTTTCAAACCTCGGAGTATCCTCGGGAGTCGAGATAATAAGAATATCCTGTATCCCCGCAAGCATCAGCATAGAAAGCGGATAAAAAACCATCGGCTTGTCATATATGGGAAGCAACTGCTTACTCGTTACTCTCGTAAGCGGATAAAGTCTTGTTCCGGAGCCACCTGCCAGAATAATTCCTTTCAAGTAAACACCTCGTTCTGTAAAATTCAGATATGTCATTTGTAAAATTTAAATGTGTCAAGCAAAATATCGCTCGTATATTTTACAACGTATACACAATTAAGTCAAACAGGACGTTGAGTTTTGACGGTTTTTGTACTATTATACTGGTATTACGCCCGGATTAAATAAAATGAAAGAAAGCTGTCCGGTTTCAGATAAATATAAAATCATTAAACATGAATAATTGATTTTCGCCGATAAAAGTCACGTCAAAATCAATAATCGATATATCTGATAAGTACAAAACGGAAAGTACAAAACAGACGCAAACAGCAAAATCATTTAATCATACAAAACGGCAATCAAAAAAGGAGTAAAAATGAAAGCTGCAATTTTAGGAGGCGGGGCGTCCGGCCTCGCCTGCGCCATAAAGCTTAAAAATCTGATAGGTGATGCCGAAATCACCGTATTTGAAAAGCTTCCTCTGCCCGGAAAGAAAATTTCCGCAACGGGTAACGGACGCTGCAACCTTTCAAATTTTAATATGAGCAGCGACTTTTATAACGGTGATAAAAAAATCACAGACACCGTTATAAACAATTTTTCAACAATAGAGTGTATGAGATTTTTCTCGGATCTCGGCATGAAGCTGCGAGACGAGGACGGAAGACTTTACCCGTATTCGATGAATGCAAATTCCGTCAGGGATACACTTGAAATAGAACTCAAACGCCTCGGAATAACGTGTGTTACAGACTGTAAAGTTCAGTCACTTGACAGCTGTGAAAACGGATACATCGTCAACAAAAAAGAGCACTTTGACACGTGTGTTTTAGCTTTGGGCGGGAAAGCGGCAAAAGCTCACGGTACGGACGGAGACGGCTATAAACTACTGAAAGAGCTCGGCATACGATACGAGCCTATTTCCCCCGCACTCGTTCAGATAAAAACGGAGGAAAGCTTTGTTAAAGAGCTGCACGGCTGCCGCTTCCACGGAGTATTGTTTCTCCGTGATGAAAAGGATACGGACGACACGCCGATAAAATATGCCGAGGGAGAATTACTCTTTACCGAATACGGCATCTCAGGAATACCCGCCATGCAGCTTTCGGGAGACGTTGCAAGGATGACTGCACGCGGAGAAAAACCAAAGCTCAATATTTGCTTTACACCGGACCTCGGTCTGTCAGACATAAACAACTACCTCGGCAGACAGATTGACAGATACGGAGAAAGCTGCGGGCCGGAGATTCTTTACGGAATAATGAGTAAAAAAATCGCCGAAACCGTTTTTCGTATTTCCGACGGTGACATAAATAAAATTGCACTGAATATTATCTCCCTTCCCCTAACCGCAATCGGCACGAATTCGTGGAATGACGCTCAGGTCACACGCGGCGGAGTCGGGGCGGAAGAACTGAAGGACGGCTCGCTTGAAACAAAAAAACACGAAAACCTCTTCATCTGCGGCGAGCTCCTGAACGTTGACGGTCTTTGCGGCGGCTACAACCTCCACTTCGCATGGGGCTCGGGAATAAAGGTCGCAGAGGAAATCGCAGAAAAACACGGAATTGAAATTGTAAGGGAGATTTTTGATTAATGATAAGAATCAATGAGATAAAGCTGCCCATAGACCATACGCCGGACGAGCTTAAGCTTGCGGCGGCAAAAATGATAAAGGTACGGGCAGAGGATATCCGCGAAATCTCCGTTTTCAAGAGATCAATCGATTCGCGAAAAAAGAATGAAAACATATACTTTGTATACACGGTCGATGTATCCGTAGACGGAAACGAAGACAAAATCTTAAAAAGATGCGATTCCCGCAGAGTCGGCGAATCGGAATTTTACGAGTATGTCCCCGTTGAAAACAAACGCAAGTCCCACTTTCGTCCTATAGTCATAGGCTTCGGACCTGCAGGTATGTTCTGCTCACTTATGCTTGCAAGAGCAGGCCTTAAGCCTATAGTGCTTGAACGGGGAAACGATGTTGACACCAGAACAAAAGACGTATATGACTTTTGGAGCACAAGAAAGCTTAACACTAATTCCAATGTACAGTTCGGTGAGGGCGGTGCCGGTACATTTTCGGACGGAAAGCTTACGACCGGTATCAAGGATAAAAAACAACGAAAGATATTCACCGAATTCATTCATTTCGGCGCACCCGAGCAGATACTCTACTCAAACTATCCTCATATCGGGACCGACAAGCTTGTGGATGTAGTAAAAAATCTCCGAAATGAGGTTATTTCGCTAGGCGGAGAGGTACACTTCGGCTGCAGACTCACCGACCTCATAGTTGCCAATAATTATATACACGGAATCACATACGAGGACCTTAACGGAAGCAAGACGGATATCGAGACAGATACCGTTGTTCTTGCCATAGGTCACTCTGCAAGAGATACGGTTGAAATGCTTTATTCAAAGGGAATCACCCTTATGCAAAAGCCTTTCTCCGTGGGTGCCAGAATCGAGCACCCACGTGAGATGATCGACCGTGCGCAGTACGGAAAATTCGCCGGTCATCCGGCACTTGGTGCCGCAAACTACAAGATGGCATGTCATCCCGAGCACGGTCGGGGCGCATACACCTTCTGTATGTGTCCCGGAGGCACGGTAGTCGCTGCCTCAAGTGAAGAGAACATGCTGGTTGTAAACGGTATGAGCGAATATGCCAGAGATAAAGAAAATTCCAACTCAGCGTTGCTGGTCGGAATTGAGCCCGAGGACTTCGGGAGCTCTCATCCGCTCGCAGGTATGCACCTGCAGCGCAGGATAGAGAGCGCCGCATTTTCTCTCGGAGG
This sequence comes from uncultured Oscillospiraceae bacterium, assembly GCA_900545655.1. Taxonomy (GTDB): domain Bacteria; phylum Bacillota; class Clostridia; order Oscillospirales; family Acutalibacteraceae; genus UBA1227. The sequence goes on along the minus strand of UQZY01000040.1, from coordinate 8,902 downwards.
CAGCGACTATACCGCACCCGCGCAGCTTGTCGGCGATTTCCTGAAGGATACGCCGTCAAAACGTCTCGGCGCAGTGCGTCCCAGCTGTCCGACCGGAGTAACTCCGTCGGACATACGCAAAGTCCTGCCGAAAAAGGTTACGGATACGATGGCTTCCGCCATCCTCAAAATGGATGAAAAGCTGCAGGGCTTTGCCCTCCCCGACGCCGTACTGACCGCCCCCGAATCACGTTCGTCGTCGCCCGTGCGAATCCTTCGCGGCGACTTCTACGAATGTTTTCAGGGTGAAAACGTTCTCGGGGGCGTCTATCCGTGCGGCGAGGGAGCCGGCTATGCGGGCGGAATCGTCTCCGCAGGCGTCGACGGTATCCGCATAGCCGAAGCTATCCTTACGGACGAACACGACTATTGATTTGAATGGTAAAAGTATTTATAATGAAAACGAAAGGTAAATCAAACAGACGGTTTGCCGGAAACGTTGGATTATAGAACAATCGCCCTGTTACCGGCAGGGCGATTATTTACGTTTTCTTACAACTATAGAAATCGTATAGTAAGGTTATACGCATAAGCATCACCTCGCCTTCGCTTGGTGTGCAAACCGCCTGCCGTCCTGATTCACCTTTCCCGAACATCATACTATGCAGCACATTTGTTCGTCAATCGAACAAACGGTGCTTTTTTGTGTGTTTACATAAGATTTTCAAACAAGTATAAATCAAAAAAAGATCACCCTGCCGTAGGCAGGGTGATTGACTTTTATTAAGTATTTTTTGAAACAGATTGTAGATTTATCCACATTGCAGGCCTTACAGCATTGTCATCATCAGTTACAAGTTGACCATTATCACTTATTTTACCGTCAAACAAAACAACTTTTGTATGCAAACTTGTTCTCGCTGAATCTCTAAGCCACCACCAACAACTTCCATCATTATTTGATTGTGCGCCTTTCATTGTAGCATAAGAAGTGACAAAGCCCACCCTATCAGAGTCAATAGGTAAATACTTGTATACCTCGTCCTCACTTAACAAAAAAATCTTATCGTTTAACGCTTCACTCTCAACAGATAAAATTACACTATTTTTTTCATTTTCCTCTGAAAAGGCGCAATCATAGAAATCACCATTTAACCATTTTCTCAACGACGATTTCTCCCAATTGTCGTCAGTAATAATAGTGGAAAACGGTTGAGAATCTAAACAATATTTAGATAAAACCAATGCTTTATCTTTATCTTTTTCTAATATAATCCATTCAATTATATCTTTTTCATTACTATTTTTTTGATAATACTTCCCAAAGAATATACTATTGCCAACTTGAAGTATTTCAGGATGACTGTTCGACAATTTATAAAGTTGTTCTTTCGAGTCTTTATAATTATCAAGTTCCATAAGAGCTGTATATGCATCTTCATAATTACCTTTTTCAATATCATTGATAGCAGATTTATACTTCATATTTGGCAAAATCACTTTGATGGACACAAATAATATCACTCCAACAACAAGAGCAGAAACAAGTAATATAATTATTGGTCTCTCTAATCCTTTACTACTATCAAACGTTGTAAAAATTGCAGATGTTTTTTTAGGATCAGTTGCACCTCCAGAGTCTTTTTCTCTAATACTTGCGTATACTGTCTTTTTGTTGAATTTTTCAGGATATTTTGATTCTAATTCGTTTAGAACAGAGGTCATTTCACCTTCTCTTTTTCCAAGACATAAAATATTCTCCGGCTTTTGCGATGATAAAAAATCTATAATTTGAGCTAATGTCAATTTTTCAACTATGCAATTTTGATTTACACCTTCAATTTTTTTCTCCCAAATGCGTCCAAGAGTTTCCGCAATGTTTTTTGAAAGTCTGAAACATTTTGTAAATTCGAGACAAACATAGTTATCGAGAAATTTGTTTATAAAATCCGAAACATCAAGAGTTGTTTTATCATATATTTTTTGATTCATATCGCCAACTGCAATTATTTGAATACCAGAACATGATTTTTTTATATATTCGAGCATTTCAGCGAGTTCAAGATCAATATCTTGATATTCATCCAGTATGAGAACATCATAATTACCTATCGTTGGTTTTACCGCGTTGAATTTTTGAATAAGCTCTGAAATTCCCGAGGAAATGCCGATTTCTTTCAAAGAAGTATATGCAAATCCATGATAATTAGTAACTGTAACATTTTCTGATGTTATTTTTGATTTTGCATCTAATTTTAAAAGACGATTATATGTCAAATACAATATGTTTAAATCAGGAGACATTTTGTTACATAACATCTGTATGGCGGTTGTCTTTCCACTCCCTATACACGCATCTACAAGGATGTTATTACCCTGAATAGCTTTAGAAATAAAAATTTGCTGTTCATCTGATAAAATAATATTGCGGTCTTCCATATACACTTCATCACCAACTTTAATTTTATAATTGGGATTTTCAAACCTTTTGTGTAACATTATAACACAAAGATAAAGAATATAAAATCTACAGTGGGATTTTTATTTTTTAACCCCCGTGGGGGCTTAAAAAGATTTTATCCGCTTGCTATAATACGAATTGTCGACAAGTTGTTTCCGAACTGCCGAAAATCGGAAACGATCGGTAAATTTTTCGGTAGGTTGATAAATCATTGCTAAAAAATATTAAGGGAGAAAAAGATGAACAGTTTCAAGAGAATATTTAGTCTTTTGCTCGCGGTTGTTATGATTCTTTCACTCGCCGCCTGCAAAAAAGCAGACAACAAGGACAACAGCAAAAATAAGACAAAGTCAACGCTCGTATACGGCAGCGGCGACTACACAAGAATCAATCCGGCAATGGATGAGCACGGTGAGATAAACATACTCATCTTCAATGGACTTACCGCACACAATGAGAAAAATGAAGTTGTTCCGGGTCTCGCTGAAAAGTGGGAATATGACGAAGCAACATACACATACACCTTCCACCTTCGCGACGGAGTGAAGTGGCATGACGGTAAGCCATTCACGGCGGAGGATGTAAAGTTCACCATAGAGGCAATAAAGAATCCTGAAAACGGTTCCGAAAATGCACCGAACTTTGATGAAATCGAAGAAATAAAAGTAATCGACAAGAATACTGTTTCCTTTAAGCTCAGCGTCCTCAACGTTGCTTTCCTTGACTACATGACTATGGCTATTCTTCCGGAGCATTGCCTCAAGGGTGAAGATATGCAGGAGTCGGATTTCTTCAAAAAACCGATAGGCACAGGTCCATACAAAATTGAGAAATGGGATGAAGGTCAGGCTATAACGCTCGTAAGAAATGACGACTATTTCGGAAAGAAGCCTGCTATAGAAAAAGTTATCTTCAAGATTGTGACCGATGACAACGCAAAGGCACTTCAGCTCAAATCAGGCGAGCTCGACCTTGCAATTCTCACACCGAAGGATGCACAGGATTTCAAGGATAACAAAGACTATACCTGCTATGACATGAAGACCTCCGACTACAGAGGAATCCTGTTCAACTTCCAGAATGACTATTGGAAGACAAACAGAGACATCATCCCGGCAATCTGCTACGGAATAGACAGAGACGCCATCATAAAGACCGTTCTTCTCGGTCAGGGAATGAAGGCATACGGTCCTCTCCAGAGAAACATCTACAACAATCCGAACGTTGAAAAATACGACTACAGCCCGGAAAAGGCAGAAAAAGTCCTTAAGGACGCAGGATGCGTAAAGAAGGATGACGGATTCTATTACAGAAACGGTGAAAAGCTCGGCTTTACGTTAAGTGTCGGAGCCGGAGATCAGATAAGAATAGATATCGCTCAGATCGCTGCACAGCAGTTAAAAGAAATCGGTATTGACGTAAAGGTTGACATACCTGCAAAGGTTGACTGGGCAGGACAGATGGCTTATCTCATAGGCTGGGGAAGCCCGTTTGACGCCGACGATCACACCTACAAGGTATTCGGTACAGGCAATGACGCAAACTATTCGGCCTACTCAAACAAGCTCGTTGACAAGTATCTCACCGAAGCACGCAGCACATCCGACCCGGCTAAGAGAAAAGAAGCATACGATAATTTCCAGGTTGAGCTTGCAAAGGATCCGGCATATACATTCATTTGCTATATCGACGCAAACTACGTTGCAAAGTCAAGCATCAAAGGAATCACTCCGGACACAATAATGGGACATCACGGAGTCGGTATTTTCTACAACATCTGTGACTGGACCATCGAATGAGAGTTGGGTTTTAAGTGACTGACAATAACATATTTGAAGTCGAAAACTTAACAGTTAATTATAAGACACCGCACGGCAAGGTATATGCCGTGCGGGATGTTTCGTTTACGCTGAAATCCGGAGAGATACTTGCAATCGTCGGTGAATCGGGATGCGGAAAAACCGCGTTGTGTAAGGCAATTACAAGACTTCTTGCCGACAATGCGGAAATAGTATCCGGCCGTGTGATTCTTGACGGGAAAGATATAACTCACCTGTCGGAGCGTGAAATAAGAAGGATGCGCGGCAGTGAGTTCTCAATGGTTTTTCAAGATCCCATGACATCACTGAATCCCACAATAAAAATCGGTGAGCAAATTGCCGAGGCAGTGCGCAAATCTCATCGTGGAATGAGCAAAAAAGACGTAAAAAAACGAGCTGTCGAGCTCATGGAGGCTGTCGGAATTGACAGGGCAGAAGAACGTTACAACCTCTATCCCCACAACTTTTCAGGAGGAATGAGACAACGCGTTGTTATAGCCATCGCACTTGCCGGCGAACCGAAAATAATCTTTGCAGATGAACCGACCACAGCCCTTGACGTAACGATAGAAGCACAGATTCTTGACCTGTTGCTTGAGGTTCAGGAAAAGCTTCATATCGCCATCGTCCTTGTTTCACACGACCTCGGTGTAGTCGCAAAGGTTGCCGACAGAGTCGCCGTGATGTATGCCGGAAAAATAATCGAAATCGGAACCTCCGAGGAGATTTACTATGACCCGCGTCACCCCTACACATGGGGGCTTATGAGAGCCTTACCCGCCTTTTCAAACAGTGATGAAGCACTGTATACCATTCCCGGTATGCCACCCACTCTCACGGAAATTCCAAAGGGTGATGCGTTTGCGCCGAGAAATGAGTTTGCATTGCCGAAGGATTTTTCAGAAGAGCCTCCCATGTTCAAAGTAACTGATACACACTATGCCGCAACATGGCTGCTCGAGGACGGCGCACCAAAGGTAGAAGTCCCGAAATTCGGAGGTAAGAAGAGATGAGCGAAAAAATCCTTGAAGTAAACCACCTCTCGCACTCCTTCCCCCTCTCGAAAAAAACGAGAATAAAGGCAATTGACGATGTATCCTTTTTTGTAAACAAAGGTGAAATCTTCGGCCTCATAGGTGAATCCGGCTCCGGAAAATCCACCGTTGCAAGGTGTATAATGAATATCTGTACACCTACAGACGGTGAGATACTCTATGACGGCATAAACATATGCGATAAAAAGCAATTCAGGGAAAACAAAAAAAGACTGCAGTGTGAAAGACAGATTATCTTTCAGGATTCATCCTCTTCCCTGAACGGACGAATGAAGGTTTCCGACATAATCGCGGAGCCGCTTAAGATAAATCATATAAAAACGCCCCGCAAAAATGCGTATGAGGAAGCAAAATTCCAGATGTCGTATGTCGGTCTTGACGAGGGTTTTCTTGACAGATATCCGCCGGAGCTTTCAGGCGGTCAAAGGCAGAGAGTCGCTATCGCACGCGCCCTCTCCATGGAACCGAAGCTGCTTGTTGCGGACGAGCCCATAGCCTCGCTTGACGTATCTATCGGAGCACAGATAATAAATCTTTTCAAGCATCTTCAGGAAGAGCACGGGTTTACCTTTATATTCATCGCACATGACCTTACTATGGTTGAATACCTGTGTGACAGGGTCGGAGTTATGAAAAACGGAAGGCTTGTTGAGGTCGGAACGGTAGATGAAATCTTCAACAATCCTCAGCACGAGTACACAAAAGAGCTTATCAATGCAATACCATACCCCTGTCCGAAGCGCGCAAGGCACGAACTACCCGAATTTGAGGTGAACAGCCATGAAAGTCATGAATAAGTTACTTAAAATCCTCAAACAAATCCTTATCGTCGCGGTAAGTCTCTTTATTCTTTCCCTTGCGGTCTTTGTCATTTCAAGACTTGCGCCGGGAGACCCGCTCATCTCCTACTACGGTGACCGCACGGAAAAAATGAGCGTGGAAGAGCGTGAATTCGCCATGGAAAAGCTGGGGCTTAACGACTCAATCCCTGTGCAGTATACGCGCTGGCTCAAACTCGCACTTACAGGGGATTTCGGAATTTCATACAAGTACAAGCAGCCTGTTTCAGATGTAATTGCAAGCAGACTTCAAAATACATTGACCCTCGGAGGAATCGGATTTGTTATTCTTTTCGCGCTTGCACTTCTCCTCGGAATCCTGTGTGCATGGCACGAGGACAAATGGCTTGATAAGCTGATATGCAAGGTAGGCACGATTTCAAGCTGCATCCCTGAATTCTGGTTTTCGCTGCTGCTGATTCTTGTGTTTTCCGTTACTCTGCGGTGGCTTCCGAGCAGCGGCGCTTACGATATCGGCATGGAGGAAGATATCGGAAACCGAATACTTCATATGATACTCCCTCTTACGGTCATAGTTACGGGACATCTTTGGTACTATGCATATATGATAAGAAATCTGCTTCTTGATGAGATAAGATCCGACTATGTACTGCTCGCAAAATCAAAGGGTCTTTCAAAATCCGAAATCATCATAAAACACTGCATACGTAACATTCTTCCGGCATATTTCAGTATAATGGCTATTTCGGTGCCTCATGTAATGGGCGGAACGTATATCGTTGAGGCTGTCTTTTCCTATCCGGGAATAGGAACACTTTCCTATGAAAGCGCACGTTATCATGACTACAATCTTCTCATGCTAATATGCCTTATTTCGGGCGCAGTCGTTATTCTCTGCAACATGATAAGCCAGTCGGTAAACGAAAGCCTTGACCCGCGCATGAAAACCGAAGCAATCACCGAGGATGCGGAGGTGATTGCGCTGTGAAAATAAAAGAAAAACTCAGACAGATGAAGAAAAACGACTTTCCTTTTTTCTCAACCGTACTGCTTTTCCTTATCATTACCGGTTGTCTACTTTCGGAGCTTATAATGACAAAGGATCCGACCTACCTTGACCTTGCAAACTACAGCAAGGCTCCCTGTAAGGAATTCCTTTTCGGCACAGATACGCTCGGGCGAGACATCTTTTCGATGATATGGTACGGAGGCCGTATATCCCTGTTTATCGGTACGGTTTCAACTGTCATTTCAACGGTGATTGCCGTGGTTATCGGCTCGCTTTCGGGACTTGCTCCAAAGTGGCTTGACACCCTCATCATGAGATTTACGGAGATTTTCCTGAGTATACCGAACCTTCTTCTTGTTGTCCTTATTCAGGCAATCCTCGGAACGGCAAACGTTCTCAGCATTTCACTCGTAATAGGTATCACCAGCTGGACAAGTATCGCAAAGGTTGTACGGACGGAGGTTTTAAAGCTGAGAGCCTCGGAGTTTGTAGTTGCCTCAAGGACTATGGGCGGCGGCTTCTTCCATATACTCAGGAAACACCTTGTCCCGAACTTTTTCTCATCTATCATGTTTATGGTTGTCATGAATGTCAGAAGCGCAATAGTTGCCGAATCAACTCTGAGCTTCATGGGAATAGGACTTCCGATTGAGATTATCTCCTGGGGAAGCATGCTTTCACTTTCGGAAAAAGCTCTCCTCTCAGGTTACTGGTGGATAATAATAATACCGGGTGTTTTCCTTGTGGCAACACTTCTTTGCATAACCGCACTGGGAAATTATTTCAGAAAAAATTCAAACAAGCAGCACAGCAATTTATGATGACAAAATGGCCTTCCCGTGTTACCGGGAAAGCCATTTTCTTTCGGAAAAACTTACTTCATGCCTTTTTCGTAAGACTCGATCATCTTTTTAACCATCTGTCCACCGATAGATCCGGCCTGCTGTGAAGTAAGGTCACCGTTGTAGCCCTGCTTTAAGTTAACACCAACGTCTGATGCTGCTTCCATCTTAAAGCGGTCAAGCGCTTCTCTTGCGCCGGGTACAACACTCTTATTGCCCTTCATTTCATTTACACTCCTTAAAACTTTTCGGCGTCTGCAAAAATATTGTGGACAAAAACGAATCCTTTTATTAAAGTGAATTTTTGCCAACATAATATTTGCAAAGGCAGGAAAAATTGAAATAACTGATTTGGAAAAGCCAAACAGTCCAAAACAAAAATACTTTACAAAGCAATAAACGTAAAAAAACGTTGAGATATTTAATCTCAACGCTTTTTCATTTGTTTTTATAATCGGCTGTTTTCAGTTCCTTTACGGCAATAACTATAGCAAACAAGCCTATTGCGACAACAGCCGTGGAAATGGACATGAGCGTTCTTGCACCGAAGGTGTCAATGATATATCCGCCCGTGACACTTACAAAAATACTTCCTACCGTTATCATCGCCGCCGCAAACGCCTGCCCTTTTACGGCATCCTCATCCGGTATGGTTTCGTTTACATACTTTACTATAGCCGGAGAATAAAGAGCAAAGGATGCAAGCTGAAAGACATGTGCAAAATACATGAATGCCATGTTTTGCGCAACAGCTATGAGCGCAGTTTTTATGACAAAAAATACAGCGGACACTATCAAGAGCTTGCCGGAGCCGAATTTTTTTGAAAGCTTATCATAGAAAATCATAGCCGGAAGCTCAAGCAAAGCCGTGAAGCCGAGAAGAAAGCCGAGGTCTGACTCATCTCCGCCCACAGGCATTATCACCTGCAAATAAAA
>UQZY01000039.1 GCA_900545655.1 uncultured Oscillospiraceae bacterium | reverse complement strand
CCGCATCAAAACTCTCCGGCGGAGAAACGGCGAAAATGGCTCTTTGCAGGACTCTTATGACAGGAGCGGATTTATTGCTTCTCGACGAGCCGACCGCAGCCATGGATATCGAATCAACGCTTCTTTCGGAGGAACTTTTCCTTGACTATAAAAACAAAAGACCGGCAACGGTTATCGTGGTAACTCATTCCGTAAGTCAGGCAAGGCGAATTTCGGATGAAGTAATCTTTATGAAGGACGGCAGGATAGTTGAACACGGAAGTGCGTCTAGGGTGCTTAACACACCGTCTCATAGCGAAACAAGAGATTTTCTTGAATTTTTCAGTTCGGAGATATGATTATGAAAAAAATCTTTAAAAGGGAAATTGCTTTTCTTCTGACCCTTTGCATTCTTTTTTCTTTTTCGTCCTGCAAGGTCTCGGAAAGCAATAAAAAAGACGGCGAGGCTTCAAAAAAGGAAGATGTTATAACGGTTACGGATATGTCCGGAAGGGACGTTGAAGTTTCGAAGGATACAAAGACTAACACTTTAGCCTCTACCTACGGAGTTCTCACACCTGTTTTTGTAAGCCTCGGTCTTACAGACAGGGCTGTGGGCATAGCGTTCAAAAATAAGGCCTTTATGAAGATGTGTGACGAGCGTATAGGTGATGTCGGTACTATAGGCAACTACAATATCGACCAGGAGGCAATGGCAAAGGCAAATCCCTCCGTATATTTTTGCAAGACGGGGATGCCGCAAAATATCGAAATTGCGTCGAGGCTCGGTATACCGACAGTTACAATAAGTGCGGAAACTCCCGAGGAGATAATAAAAACATACAGGCTGGTAGGAAAGGTTTGCGGTGTTGAGGAGAGAGCGGAGGAAATCGCGTCATATATCGAAGCTCAGCTTGAAAACATCAAGACTGTCACCGCAGGGATAAAGGATGAAAATAAGCCCACGGCACTTGTACTCGGAACGCAGCCGGGAAGAGTTGCGGGAGATGATATGCTTCAGACCTGTCTTTTAGAGTACGCCGGCTCCGTTCCTGTTATAAAGGGAATAAACGACAAAACCAACTGGGTGGACATAGGCACGGAAAAGGTTTTTGAACTCAACCCGGAGTATATATTTGTAACAAGCTCGGGGGCTCTTGACTATAAGGTTGAAGATTTGATGAGTGACAAGGCATGGTCCGCGGTAAAGGCAGTAAAGAGCGGAAATGTTTATAAAATACCCGCACAAAAAGACTCGTGGGATATGCCCGGAACGGGTTTTGTCCTCGCAACTTATTTTATGATAAACAAGATGCACCCAGAGTGCTTTTCCGATGAACAGCTGCAGAAAAAGGTCGATGAATTCTACAAAACGATGTACGGAAAGACGTTTGACGGTGAAGCTATAGGATACTGAAAAACAGGACGCTGAAAAGATGAAAAAATTCTCAGAGATAAAACAACGCACGGCATTTACAATTTCACTCAATATTTTCCTTGTCGCCGTTTTGCTGATACTTGTTGTACTTGCAATGTGTGTCGGCAAGTATCCCGTTACGCCGTCACAGACTATGGAGATTCTGTTTTGCGAGATTTTCGGCAAAACCGGCGAATACACGCAGATGGCTAGAAATGTCGTGATAGGGCTCAGACTTCCGAGAATAATTGCAAGTATAATCTGCGGAGTGGCACTCTCGGTTTCGGGTGCGACTTATCAGGGCATTTTTAAGAATCCGCTGGTGGCACCGGATTTTCTGGGCGTTTCGAGTGGAGCCTGTATAGGTGCGGCAGTAGCGATACTTCTCTCACTTTCGGGTATTGCCATGCAGGGAATGGCTTTTCTCGGGGGTATTGTCGCAGTTTTGCTCACAGTGCTTATTCCGTATGCAATGAGAAGCAAATCAAATATAACGCTTGTTTTGTCCGGCATAATAGTAAGCGGTCTCATGTCCTCTGTCCTGGGGTTTATAAAGTATGTTGCAGACCCGGAGACAGAGCTCGCCGCCATAACCTTCTGGACAATGGGAAGCTTTTCGTATGTAACGCTCAAGGACATAGTCAGTATTTTGCCGACGATAGTAATTCCTCTTATAGTTTTGCTTGCGATGTCCTGGTGGATAGATATTCTTTCTCTCGGAGAAAATGAGGCGAAGTCTCTGGGCGCCAATGTAACCTTTATCAGAAACCTTGCCATATTCTGCGCGACGCTTATAACCGCAAGCTCGGTTTGCCTTTCGGGAACCATAGGATGGGTAGGACTCGTCATTCCTCATTTTGCAAGACTTCTTGTGGGCCCCGGAAACACAAAGCTCATTCCTACAGCGGCGCTTGTCGGCGGGATTTTTATGCTGCTCGTTGATACCGTGACAAGAACCATTTCTATCGGTGAGATGCCGGTTAGCATTCTTACGGGCGTTATAGGCGCGCCGTTTTATGCATACCTCCTTTACAGGCAAAGGAGGTCGACGGAATGATATACTGTGTAAAAGATATCGAATTTTCATACGGCAGCGAAACACGCAGGGTTCTCGATTCGGTTTCGCTTTCGTTGTCGTCAGGAGAAATAATGTCGGTTCTCGGCCCGAACGGTGCGGGAAAGTCAACTCTGCTTGAGTGCATGGCTGCACTTTTAAAGCCGCAGGGCGGAAGCATCGAGCTTATGGGGAAAGATATATTTTCAATGAAGCCCAGAGAAATAGCCAACATAGTGGGATACGTTCCTCAAAACCATGCGGCGGCATTTGATTATACCGTTCTTGAATTTGTCCTTATGGGACGTGCATCTAAGATGAAATTGTTTGAAAGACCGACGGCAGGGGACAGGGAGATTGCCGAAAGGGCTATTTCGGATATGGGTCTTACACATCTTTCAAATAAGTCGTATATGCAGATTTCGGGCGGTGAACGACAGCAGGCAATGATAGCCCGTGCGCTGGCACAGGAGCCGAAGGTGTTGCTTTTTGACGAGCCGACCGCACACCTTGATTACGGAAACCAGCTCAAGACGCTCAAGATAATAAAGGGTCTTTCAAAAAAAGGATATGCCGTTGTCATGACAACGCACAATCCCGACCATGCTGTTTTGCTCGGAGGCTCGGTTGCCGTCCTGTCAAGAGACGGAAGGCTTGAATGCGGAAGGGCGGATGAAATCCTTACCGAGGAAAGGCTTCAAAGTGTATACGGAACGGAAATAAAACTTGTATATGTCGAAGAGGTACATAGGACGGTCTGTGTTTCTCCTGACATTGATTAGCGGTGAAAAGATGGAAAACAAAGATATTGAATACTTCGACAACCTATGGCAGGAATCAAAGCCAAAGGACGGAATGAAGCATACAAGGGAAACGTGGGACAGGATAGCACAGAACTGGGATCACGACAGCCGGAAGGTAAGGCTTAAAAAGGACGAAAAGATAATTCAGCTTACGGATTATCTTATGGCAGCCGGCGCACTTTCGGAGGACTATGATGTTCTTGACCTCGGTTGCGGTCCCGGAAAATATGGGCTTGAATTTGCAAAGCATGTAAGGAGAGTAACTCTTTCTGATATATCTCCCGTCATGCTTGACTATGCCCGTGAAAACGCGGCGTCCGCGGGTATGAAAAATGTATTTTTCTCTGAGGCGGATTTTCTCACGGAATCGGTGAAGGAGCTTCATTGGGAGAAAAAGTTTGATCTGGTGTTTACATCACTCACACCCGCCATGGATAACGTCGGGTGTATACGTAAAATAAATGAGGCAAGCCGAAAATGGGCTTTTAACAACAGCTTTGTTTACCTTAAGGACAGTCTTAAGGATGAGGTGGGAAAGAATGTTTTTGAAAGACCCGTAAACACAAGTTGGGGCAACAGTTCTCCCTATTGTATATGGAATATTCTATGGCTTATGGGCCTTAATCCCCGTATGGACTATACAGGTGAAAAAATAGACTATGAGTACGAACTGACAAAAACCGTTGCGGAGGATGCCGCCGTAAACATCATCCGTGACAGAGCGCCGTCCGAGAAGGAGATAGATGCGGTTTACAGATATCTTGAAAAAGCATATCCGGACGGAAGAGTGATAAGAAGGACGGAATCACTTTATTCATGGATTTTGTGGGAAACAGATAAAGAATGAGGAATTTGTATGATTGATCTTAATGAATGGCTCGCAGAAGCAAAAAACCATCCGGACGCTGGCAAGTGCGGGATGTATCTTACTCACAACGGGATAGTGCGTGAGGATGCAAAGGCAAAGGTGCGCCTCGGCGACGAGAACACGCAGCCCGTAAAGGGTATGTATTTCTCATATAATGACGAGATGGTGAATGAGTATATAAAAAAGACGTATACATTGCCGGGCATTTATTATGTGAGGGTGTGGCTTGCGAGAGGTGAACTTAAGGTCGGAGACGACATCATGTATGTCCTTATAGGCGGAGATATCCGTCCGCACGTGGTGGATGCTTTGCAGTTCCTCGTTGGTCATATAAAAAGCGAATGTGTTGAGGAGAGGGAACAGTTTTGAAGGACGGTTTCGGACGTGAGATAAACTATATGCGTATATCCGTGACAGACAGGTGTAACCTGAGATGCGTTTACTGTATGCCCGAAGAGGGCGTGCCGTCCCTGTCTCATGAGGATATTTTGTCTTATGAGGAGATTTTGCGACTGGTAAGAGTTGCCGCAGGGACGGGGGTTACAAAAATACGCCTTACCGGAGGCGAGCCGCTCGTAAGACGCGGGATTGAAGCGCTTATAGGTGACATAAAGGCCGTGCCGGGGATTGAAACGGTGGGCATAACGACAAACGGGATACTTATACCTGAAAAAATCGACTCGCTTACGGAGGCGGGACTTGACAGTGTGAATATCAGTCTGGATACGCTGAAGCCGGAGCGCTTTGAAGAGATAACAAGGCGCGGCGGGCATGCAGAGGTCCTGAAGGCTATCGAACTTTGCTGTGAGCGCGGGCTGAATACAAAGATAAACTGTGTTGCAATGAAGGGTGTAAATGATGATGAGTTTACGGAGATAGCCGGACTTGCAAAGGACCGCGACATATGTGTTAGATTTATCGAGTACATGCCGGTCGGGAAAAACGACTTTGAAAGGTATGTGCCGGCGAGTGAAATAAGAGAAGAGCTCCGCCGGTATTACGGAAGACTTGTTTCGGACGAAGTGAGACACGGAAGCGGGCCTGCAAGGTATTTGAAGCCGGAGGGCTTTAAGGGCTCAATTGGCTTTATAACCGCAATGACCGACTGCTTTTGCGAAAGCTGTAACCGTGTAAGGCTCACGGCGGAGGGTTATTTAAAGCTTTGCCTGCAGTTTTCCACGGGTGTTTCACTGAGGGATATTATGAGAGGCGGCGCAACGGACAAGGAGCTTGCAGAGGCATTTGCAGACGCACTCAAAAACAAGCCGAGAAAACATACTTTCAACGACTATACTGACAAAGAGGATATCGAGGACAGGGGAATGTCAAGAATCGGAGGTTGACGGAAATGGGACATGAGCATAACGAGAATCATGAGCATCACGAAAAAGTAAGTAAGGAACAGAAAGTAATAAAAGCCGCTATCCTTACCATGTCTGACAAGGGCTCAAGGGGAGAGCGCGAGGACTTAAGCGGCCCCGCGATAAAAGAGATAATCGAGCCCTTCGGATATGAGGTTGCAGAGTATAAAATCATTCCGGATGACTTCGATATCATCTGTAAGGAGCTTAAAAGAATCGCAGATGAAGAAATTGCAAATATAGTATTTACGACCGGCGGCACCGGATTTTCGGAACGGGATGTCACACCCGAAGCAACCAGGGCTGTTTGTTACAGAGCGGTACCCGGAATCCCGGAGGCAATCCGCTCTTACTCAATGACGGTTACAAAACGTGCGATGCTCTCAAGGGCTACAGCCGGAATCCGCAAGCACACACTTGTGATAAATATGCCCGGAAGCCCCAAGGCCGTTCGGGAAAGTCTTGAGTTTATCATCGGAGAGCTTCGCCACGGTGTCGAAATCCTGATCGGCGATGCATCCGAGTGTGCAAGAAAAGATTGACGATTCATAAAGAGATATAAGGAGTTATTTTAATGCTTACGGTAAAAACCTCAGATGAAGCAGAAAAAATAATATTTGACAGGTTCGGAGAAATAAGAACAGAAACAGAGGAAACAGACCTGCTCTCCGCTGTCGGCAGAATACTTGCGGCGGACATAGTGTCAGAGGAAAATGTCCCGGATTTTAACCGGTCGACAGTTGATGGGTATGCCGTAAAGGCGTCCTCTACCTTCGGGTGCTCCGAGTCCATACCCTCAATTCTTGACTATAAGGGCGAGGTGCTTATGGGACAGGCACCTGAGTTTGAAATTTCAGAAAATGAATGTGCATACGTGCCTACCGGCGGCGAGCTGCCGCATGGCGCGGACGCCATGGTGATGATAGAATTCTCGGAGGATTACGGTGACGGAACGCGCGCCATGCTGAAACCGTCGGCTCCGGGTCAATATGTCACATACAGGGGAGACGACGTAAAGGTCGGACAGACGGTTTTAAAGGCGGGAACCCGCCTTGCAGCTCGCCATATAGGCGCCCTTGCCTCGCTCGGCTACGACACCGTCTCCGTTTTCAGGAGACCGCGTATTGCGGTCATCTCAACCGGAGACGAGCTTGTGGACGTAACTGCCAGGCCTTCGGGCGCACAGGTGCGTGATATCAATACCTTTACCATATGCGCGGCACTCGCCGAGATGGGCTGCGAATTTGAAAAGGTGGGTATTGTGATTGATGAGCTTCCGCTCCTTGAGGGGAAGATAAAATCGGTTATATACGGTGACGAAAATACAAATCCGTGTGACATGGTCATAGTTTCGGGCGGAAGCTCGGTCGGCGTCAAGGACGCGACCTTCAAGGTATATGACAAGCTCGGCGAGGTGCTTTTTCACGGCATCGCTATAAAGCCCGGAAAGCCGACCATATTTGCTGAAATCTCGGGAAAACCCGCAGTAGGGCTTCCCGGACATCCGCTCGCCGCATACTATATCTTTAACCTTTTTGTAAAGCCGCTTATAGAAAGCATGAGCGGTGAGGCTACAAGTGCGAACGGATGTAAACGACTCGGCACAACGCAGCGCGCTCCTCTCTCACTCAGTATTCCGTGTAACCACGGTCGTGAGGAGTGCATGGGAATAAAGTTTAAGGAATCGGACGGTGAGTTATGCGCCGAGCCGGTATACGCAAAATCCGGTCTCATAAGTGTTCTCTCCGAAAGTGACGGATTTATCCGAATTGCCCGTGACTGTGAGGGCCTTTCGGGCGGAGAAGAAATCGACGTAAATCTTTTCTGATTTTCCGAGCTTATAAGCACAGGATACACTACAAAAAAACATCTCTTAACAACAGGAGGTTTTATCATATGAAATACGAATACCTTACCAATACGCCGCTTGACGAAGCCGTTGAAGCATATATCCATGTGCTTAAAAGTCAGGGTCTTTCTCCGAAGTCGGAAACGGTTTCGGTTTTTGAGGCCGGCGGACGTGTAACCTCCGAGGCGGTATATGCGCATATCTGCGCACCGCATTACAATGCATCCGCAATGGACGGAATTGCGCTTATGGCATCCGTTACCTTCGGTGCAACGGAGACAACACCGGTACGTCTTACCGAAAATGACTTTGTACAGGTGGATACGGGAGATCCGATGCCGGAGAACACAGATGCCGTCGTAATGATAGAGGATGTTGTGCGCGACGGAGATGACGTCCTTCTCTACAGCGCTGCGGTTCCGTGGCAGCACGTAAGACAGATAGGTGAGGACGTATGTGCGGGAGACATGCTTCTTCCCTCGTATACGGAAATAACTCCGGCGGCACTCGGGGCAATGCTTGCCGGCGGCGTGCTTTCCGTAAATGTCGTAAAGCCTCCGGTTATAGGAATCATTCCCACGGGAGATGAGATAGTTTCACCGTGCACTGACCCGAAGCCCGGTGACATAATCGAATTCAACTCAACTATCTTCAGCGGTATTTTCAAAAGCTGGGGTGCCGTACCTAAGACCTATCCCATAGTTAAGGATATAAAGGAAGATATCATAAACACAATGAGGCAGGCCGTTTCGGAGTGTGACGCCGTTATCATAAACGCGGGCTCATCTGCGGGAAGAGATGACTATTCGTGTCTCGCGGTAAAAACCGTCGGAGAGGTTCTTTATCACGGCATCGCCATAAAACCGGGAAAACCCGCAATCCTGGGATATTCAAAGGATAAGCCCATACTCGGTGTGCCCGGATACCCCGTGTCCGGAATAATTGTTTTAAATGAAATAATGAGACCTGTTGCAGAGATAATGACGGGGCGCAATCTTCATGATCAAACGGTGGTTTCCGCGAGGATTTCAAGAATACTTACATCGCCGCTTAAGTACAGAGAATTTGTACGTGTAAGGCTCGGAGTGGATGAAAACGGCGAGTACACGGCTGTTCCCTTAAGCAGGGGAGCGGGTGTGGTTACATCCTTTGTTAAAGCGGACGGAATTATCGATATACCTCAGGACTGCGAAGGATACGAGGTCGGAGATACGGTTTCGGTTACTCTTCTCAAATCCGAAAACGACCTTAAAAATACACTGACTATCATAGGGAGTCACGACCCGATTATCGATGAGATCACCGACATACTTAAAAGGACATATCCCGACACTGTCGTTTCTTCATCACATGTGGGCTCAATGGGTGCGATAATGGCGATAAAGCGCGGAGAAGCTCAGATGGGAGCAATTCACCTGCTTGATGAGAAGACCGGGCTTTACAACGACTCGTATATCTCAACACATTTTAAGGACGGCGGCGTAAGGCTCCAAAAGGGTGTCAAGAGAATTCAGGGAATTATGGTTGCCGCAGGTAATCCGAAAAATATTAAATCCTTTAAGGATATGGAGAGAAAAGATATCTCATACGTAAACAGACAGAAGGGCTCGGGCACGAGGATTCTCTGTGATTTCCTTATAAAGAAAAACGGAATGGACCCAAAAGATATCTACGGATATGACCGCGAGGAGTTTACACACACCTCTGTTGCCGCTCAGATTGCCTCGGGCACGGCAGACGCGGGGCTCGGAATTTATTCCGCAGCCAAAACATACGGGCTTGATTTTATTCCCGTATGCAACGAGGAGTATGATTTCCTTATTGACGAGAAAGCGTATGACAGCGAAAGGGTTCAGAGATTTATAGATGCTCTGCACAGCGACGAGCTTAGAGAGAGACTCAAAAAACTCGGAGGTTATGAAACATGGGACTGACACACATAGATGAAAAAGGCGCGGCAAGAATGGTTGACGTCGGCGAAAAAACATACACTCACAGGGAAGCAAGGGCTCAGGCGATAATCACTATGAAGCCGGAAACACTCTCGCTCATACTTGACGGTAAGGTGAAGAAGGGCGATGTATTCTCCTGTGCAAGAATAGCCGGAATAATGGCTGCAAAAAAGACCTTTGAGATAATTCCCATGTGCCATCCGCTGCCGCTTGAGAAAATAGCGGTGGATATCGAGCCCATATCGAAAACACAGGTAAAAATTGTCTCAACGGTAAGCTGTACTTATAAAACCGGTGTGGAGATGGAGGCTCTTACAGCCGCCAATGTTGCCGCCCTTACCATATACGACATGTGCAAGGCTGTTGACAGGGGTATGGAAATAAGCGAGTGTTATCTTCTCTTTAAGGACGGAGGAAAATCCGGAAAATTCGAGAGATAAGCAGGGGCTTGATTAAAACACAAAATAAAAGGACCGGTATATGCCTGTGCGGCATATACCGGTCTGTACCTTTTTGGGACATATAAAGTTATTTTAAAGTGTATAATGCATATATGTTTCCCGAGGGACGGACTGTTACTTTTTCGGCATTACGGTTCTTTGCCAGATATCCGTCCGCAGAGCAGGTCGGAAGCAGACAGCCGCTTTGCAGTAAGCGAGCTTCCGCGTCCCGTGTAAGGCGTATAAGCTCTTCCTCCGAAGCCGCATTTATGGCTTTTGAAACGAGTTCATCATATGTGCTGTCATTAAGTCCGACTATATTTTTTCCGGAACTGCTCACAAACCTTCCGAGAAAATCGGTTGCGAGGAACTCGGATGCCGTTACAGAGGTATATGCAACATCAAAGTTTCCGGATTCAACGGCGGTATCCACCTCCGCCTGTGTATCACATGCGGTTACCGTTATGGAAAGAGAAACGCCGAAGATTTTCTGCCAATCCTGAAGAACTCTTTTTACGTCGGTTTCATCCTCTTTGAGACAGAAGAGTGAGAGGTTTAAAGAAAGTTCTGTTTGTTTTCCGTCCTCATCAAGGTTGTTTTGCACCGCTTTTTTATAAAAGCTTTCGGCTGTGCTCAGGTCGTATGCCGGTGCCTTTATTATGTTTCCCTCCGACCTGTATGAAACACCTGCGGCTCTTCCGCAGCATGAGGGAACGATACCCTCCGCAAGAGGATAGTCGCCGGTGAACAGCTCCGGGTTTGTGGCATGGGCAAGAGCCATTCGTATATTGTAATTGTTCAGAGCGTCGTTGTGAAGATTAAAGCAAAAGGCTTTGACTGTGTTTTTATACCTATCAACGGTGAAGTCGGAGCTCAACGCTTCGCTTTCCGCTTTTGTAACGGTCGCGATATCATACCCGCCGTCCTTTGACGTGAGAAGCGAAAAAACAGAGGGGAGTGTTTTTTCGTCATTACTTTTTTCTTTTGCGGAGGAGCTTAAGAAGCTCTTTGTTGTGAGGAATTTCCCTGTGGAGAAAAGGGCTGTGCAGCTTCCCTTGTAGTCGCTGTTTTTATAAATGACAATTCCGTTTTCCTCATCTATGCTTCCGAGGTAGTAGGGCCCGTTGCAAAGAAGAAGGTTTGCTTTGAGTCCGTATCTTCCGGCGGTTGCTTCAAAGAAGTTCTCATTGCACGGCATGGCTACGGGAGACGCAAGGACTGTGAGAAAGTTTACGTTCGGATGCTTCAGTGTGATAACGAGCTTTGTGTCGTTTTCGGCGGAAACACTTTGGATACAAGAGAGAGAATCAGCCATAGGTGAGTCTGTTTCCGGGTCCATGCCTCTGGTTATTCCGAAAGCAAAGTCGTATGCGGTTACACGCGTGTCAAAGGTTTTTTTATAATCCTCCCCGAGTATGTCCTCAAGGTCGGACGGCAGATGCCACTTTGCGTCTGAACGCAAGGTGAAGGTGTAGGCGAGACCGTTGGAGGAAACAGCCCATGAGCTGGCTACACCGTTTGTTATGTTTCCGTTTTTGTCAATTCGCACAAGTCCCTCAAGACAGTTGTTTATTATGTTTTCCTCGTTTGTTCCGTATGAAATCTGCGGGTCAAAGCAGGTGGGAACAGTGGCGAGCGGGATTTTTACGGAGGTGGTTTTATTCTTTTTGCATGACGACAAAAGCGGCACAACCAGTGCGACACAGAGAAGCAATATAAGAATTTTTGAAAAAAATCGGCCTTTTGTCATTTGAAATTACCTCCGCATAAGTTTAATTAATTCTATCATAAATGGCATTTGTATGCTAGAATAAATAGTTGAAAAGGAGAATGGTTATGGAAAATATTTTTGTTTATGCTTTACTCTTTACAATCATTGTTTTATTGGTTGTATGTATTGTACTCATTCTGAAAAAAAGCGGCAGCTCGGGAAGGGGCGACAGAGAATTCGACGAGTTTCGCAGTGACATGTCAGAGCGGATGAATGACCTGAAAAGCACCACAAATGAGCAGTTTCAGCGCGCCCGTATTGATGAGGCGAATCACCGTGAGGCCATAACCGGAAAGCTTTCCGAGATGACGAGGCAGACCCTTGAGAATCAGGCAAACATAAGCGACAGAATAAACCGTTCTCTCGGTGAAATACGCGAAAACAATTTTACGGCTCTTACAAAGCTTCAGGAGAGCAATGAAAAGAAGCTTGAGCAGATGCGGCAGACGGTTGACGAAAAGCTTAACGAAACACTCGGCACAAGGCTTGACAGTACCTTTAAGACTGTTTCGGAACAGCTTGAAAACGTGTATAAATCCCTCGGCGAGATGAAGGAGCTTTCAGCCGGGGTTACAAGCAATGTAACCTCGCTTAACCGTGTGCTTACTAACGTGAAGGCACGCGGAACATGGGCGGAGGTTCAGCTTCAGGGTATACTTGACCAGACTATTCCGAATATGTACGAAACAAATGTTGCGACGAAGCCCGGTTCACAGGCACGGGTGGAGTTTGCCGTAAAAATCCCGTCGGGTGACGACAACAGCAAGATAGTTTATCTTCCCATAGACTCAAAATTCCCTATGGAGGATTACATAAAATTATGTGATGCCGCGGACAATGCAGACGCAGAGGCGCTCTCACGTGCAAGAAAAGCTCTTGAGGACCGTGTTAAAGGAGAAGCGAAGGCAGTAAGCGGATACATAAATGAGCCGGTTACTACGCCTTTTGCCATTATGTATCTTGCAACCGAAGGTCTCTATGCCGAGATAGCATCCTCTAGAAGCGGAATTGCGGAGAAGCTTCAGTCGGAGTTCAACGTTATGATTGCGGGCCCGACCACCATAACCGCGCTGCTCAATTCACTTTCCATGGGCTTCCGTGCAATCGCTATAAACGACAAGGCAAACGAGGTTCGTCAGATGCTGTCGGTTGCGAAGGTTCAGTATGCAAAATTCGGAGATGTCCTCGACAAGGCACATAAGAAAATCGAGGAAGCCGGAAGGACTCTTGAGGAGGCACAGCACAGAAATTCAATCATAAATAAAAAGCTCAAGGGCGTTGAAGATATTGAAATTGACGAAGCGGAAAAAGTTCTGGAACTGGAATCATTTGAAAGTGACTGAAAACCGCCTGTTTTTCTTGACCGTACACTTTAGGGTGTGTATAATTTAACCATGTGTACAAATCGTGAGGAGGACTATTGATGGAGTATAAGGATTTGCTGAAGCGCATGTCGCTCAGAAAGAAAATAAGTTTCCTCGGAGGTGCCGACTTCTGGCATACATACTCGGATCTCGGTCTCGGAATACCGTCTGTGATGGTAAGCGACGGTCCGAACGGTCTCCGTAAGCAGGAAAAAAATAAGGAGACAAAAGAGAATACCATAAAAGCCGTATGTTTTCCGTCAGCCGTTGCACTTGCTTCTTCCTGGGACAGGGACATCATGAAGCAGGTCGGAGGTGCACTTGCGGATGAGTGCATTGCCAAGAGAATTTCCGTTCTTCTCGGACCGGGAATAAATATCAAACGCTCGCCCCTTTGCGGACGTAACTTTGAGTACTACTCGGAGGATCCGGTTCTTGCGGGTGAGATGGCGGCAAGTTACATAAACGGCGTACAGGAAAAGGGAATCGGTACATCGCTCAAGCACTTTGCGGCAAATAACACCGAGCTTCGACGCATGGTATCTGATTCGGTTGTAGATGAGCGTGCTCTTCGTGAAATTTACTTAAGAGGCTTTGAAATTGCCGTTAAAAAGGCGCAGCCGTGGACGGTTATGCTTGCCTACAATAAACTCAACGGAACCTACTGCACACAGAACTCATGGCTTATAGAGGATGTTCTCAGAAAGGACTGGGGCTTTGAGGGTCTTACGGTTTCAGACTGGGCTGCTGTCAGTGAAAGAGTTCCAGCTTTGAATGCGGGTCTTGACCTAGAGATGCCGGGAACCGGTTACGTAAACGTAAGGAAGGTAGCCAAGGCATACAGAGAGGGAAAGGTTTCGGAGGAAACCATAGACAGAAGTGCCCGCAGGGTACTTGACCTTGTTGACAAGTCTGCACAAAACCTTATGAAGCCTGCCGTGGAGATGCCTCTTGAAGCGCATCATAAGTTGGTTGCGGATCTCGCCGTTTCGTGTCCCGTCCTTCTGAAAAACAACGGAGTTTTACCCGTTAAACCCGGACAGAGAGTTGCCGTTATAGGTCCGCGCGCCAAGGATCCTTTGTATCAGGGCTTCGGCAGCGCTCAGATAAACACGTATAAGCTTGACAGCTTGTTTGAAGCCCTCGATGAAGAGGGAGTACAGTACGAATACACGGAAGGATACCGTATAGGCGAATATGACGAGTATATCAACAACCGTCTTACAAGCGAGGCAATAAGAGTTTCAAATGAAAATGACGTTACGCTTGTTTTTGTAAGCTGTGATGAAATTGATGTTGCCGAAACGGCTGACAGGAGATCTATCTCCATACCGAAAAATCAGTCCGCACTTATAAGCAATCTTTGTGCCGTATGCAAAAACGTTGCGGTTATTCTTTCTTCCGGAAGCTGTGTAGAGATGCCTTGGGCAGATGCTCCTGCGGCAATTATGCAGACATATCTCCTCGGAGAGGGATACGGAAAAGCACTTGCAAAGATTCTTACGGGAAAGGTATCTCCGAGCGGAAAGCTTCCCGAGTCGTATCCTGTTTCATTGACGGATACTCCGTGTCCGGAAAATTATCAGACAGATGCAAATAACAATGTACTTTATAAGGAAAGTATCTTTGTCGGCTACCGTTATTATGAAAAGACCGGAACTAAGGTGTTGTTCCCATTCGGACACGGCTTGTCTTATTCATTATTTGATTATTCCGGATTGTCTGTAGATAAGCAGGAGATGACTCCGGATGATAAGCTCACGGTTAAGTTTACAATTAAGAACACCGGGGCCTATGATGCAGCTGAGGTTGCACAGCTTTATATCGGTCTTAGGGATTCTTATGTTTACAGAGCACCGAAGGAGCTCAAGGACTTTTCAAAGGTTTATCTTACCTCCGGCTCTTCAGCCGAGGTTGCGTTTGAGCTTGACAGACATGCGTTCGAATACTACTCGGAAAAAATAGGAGCTTTTGTTGTTGAAGAGGGCACATATGACATATATGTAGGCTCTTCGAGTGAAGATATCAGACTTAAGGGTACTGTTACCGTAAAATCCGATGAAGCTCTGAATGAGATTGATTATATGAGAGCGGCCCCGCTCTACTTTGCCGGTGACATAAAGGCTGTTACCGATGAGGACTTTGCAGATTTACTCAGAATTTATCCGGAGGATCTCGTTTCACACAAGTCGGATGACAGAGTGACGAAGTATGATTGTCTTTCCGAAACGGTAAATACCGCTTGGGGAAGGAAGATTGACGAACTTGTTTCGGGAAGCCTTGAAAAAGCTCTTCGAAAAGATCCTCTTATGTATGAGATAGTTTACAATACTATTATGTCCTGTCCGATTACAAGGTTTGAGCTTCAGTCACATGGTATCGCCTCGGAGGCGATGATAGACGCTCTTGTTCATCTTCTCAACAGCGGTTCTGTTCCCGAGTCACTTAAGGTTGCCGGAGCAGGAATTCCGGATTCACTTCTCAACATACTTGAGCCTATGATACTCAAGCTCGTTGACAAAAAATCCGAGAAATGAAAGTGAAAGCCTTTCTTTTTGAGAGACAACACGTTTGTCGGGAAAGACTGAAAATCAAAAAGTAAAATTCAAAAAGCGAGAATCACCTTTCGGTGACTCCCGCTTTTTTTATCCTTGTATCTGTTATAAAGATTCGTTTATTCAAATAAAGGTATAGAATTTTTCCCTTGAGCATCCGTTACTCGGAATCCTTCGCGTAAGCTGCTTCGAGTGTAATCTTCATTACGGCTTCAATAGCTTTTACGTTTATGTTTTCCTCAGTGTCCTTTGCCGTTCCGAGGTACTCTGGTACGGTCTCTCCGAGTGTTGTAAGGGTCGCACACGGTATATGATTCTTTTTGAAAATCCTTCCGGAACCGGTTTTGATAATTTTTTTCGGAACTGTGCTTGAAATGTTTACCCCGGCATTTTCCGAAGCCTTTGCAACAAGGTCGGTTGCTTTGCCGGATTTTGAAACAACGGCGAGTGTCTCCGCATTGAAAACAGTGTCTATAGAGAGAATGACGGTGTCAACTGCCTTGTCAGCCTCTTTATGGAGTCTGCAATACTCCTTTGCACCCTTAAGGTCGGCATTTTTCGCTCCTGTAAGCAAAACACAGAGCTCGGTGTTTTTAAGTCTTAAGTCCATCTCGGACATATAGCGGAGAGCTCCGCATGCCGTATAACATCCGACAAGGTTATCAACTACACCCGGGAAGGATGCGGAGGCATTTACGCTCCTTGCGATAAACAGAGGAATAAATGCAAAAATCGCGAGAGGGAACGAGATGTAAACAAATACGTCCGATCCGCCGAAGGAAATCTTATTGTAGGTTATCAGAAGCTCGGCGATATCAAAAATGATGTAAATAATTATGGAAAAAAAGTTTATCATTTTTAAGATGGCTGAGGTCTTCGGTGAAAGGGCTCTCTTAAAGGGGGCGTCCAGGTTTGCCTCAAGAATTATCCTGTGCTTCACGTCTTTCTCAG
>UQZY01000038.1 GCA_900545655.1 uncultured Oscillospiraceae bacterium | reverse complement strand
TAGGCTTTCTTGACAACATACTGGACCGAGACCTTGAGCCGCTGATGAGAAGAAAGATACTTAAAGAGAAATTTGACGTAGCAACAGATGAAGACTTTATGGAGGTGTTTGATGACATGTGTAACTTAAGTGACGGTGTATATCTTGACGGAGTAGAAAAAGGCAAAGCAGAAGGCATCATGCAAGGCAAAGCAGAAGGCCTTGCACAAGGCAGATTTGAGCTTATAAAAAAGTTCATTCAGAAAGGTCATTCATTTGAAAGTGCGTTAGATATGTTTGATATCACGGATAAAAAGGAAGTTGAAGCCTTGAAGAATGCGATAAAGGTTTGACAAAAATGAAATAAAGTTTTTGAGAGAAAACCTTTGAGAAATTTGATAAAAAATAACTATGAAATAAGTCAGGATGATGATAAAAAGCTGTGAAAGAAGTATGTGAAGAATGAATAAAAGATAAGTAATCAATAATTGTACTTGTCTTTGTTATGTGATACAATTTACTTACTTTTGAATTATATTTTTGCGAGGTAAAAAAGATGGGAAAGGTATGTAAAAATTGTGGCATGGAGAATGCTGACGAAGCAAATTTTTGTGAGGCGTGCGGTGGGAATGAATTTAAGAAAAATGCAGCAGCATTTGATCCTACCGAGGTACATAAAGAAGCGCTGAAGCCTGTAGAAAGCGACAAATCGGGATTAAACGGGGAATTTGTTTCTGAAAAAGCAGGCATAAATCCGCCGGTTGACGAGCAAGCAAAAAAGCAGATTACCAAAGAGAATTTTGTATTTGGTCTCCTCGGAGCACTTCTTTTTTCACTTATCGGCGCGGTCCTTTACTTCGCAGTGTACCAAATCGGAGTTATTGCCGCTGTTTGCGGACTTGCTATCTTTCTACTTGCAAATTTCGGCTATGTGAAATTTTCAAAAGCCGGTACGCTTACAACAAAGGGTATAGTTGTATCTGCCGTTATAACGCTTATCATGATTTTCTTTTCAGAATATTTTTGTCTTTCCTTTGAGATCTACAAGGTTTATAAAAATGAATATGATATAAATATTTTTGATGCAATAGGAGTTACATCGAGCTTCCTCAACGATTCAAACGTGTTGACTGGGTTCATTAAGGACCTCGCTATTGCGTATATAATCAGTGCAGTAGCCATTGTTTCTGAAATTGTTAAGAGAAGAAAGGCTGTATGATTTTTTCTTAAGATACAAGCGCTTTGACGTATCATTGTACCGCATAAAAGTTGATACCGCATAAAAACCGAAGTCGTCCGCACGTATGTGTTTGAATTTCTCAACACATATGACGTGGGACGGCTTTTTTAATTGGTTGATAAATTGTTTTAGGATATGATAAAATCAAAAAAACTTAAGAACGCGGTATAACAAAATCTTTATAAAATCAGGAGGCGATGTAATGTCAAAGAAAAATTATCCGTTTATATTTATTCACGGTATGCTCGGATTCGGTCAGGCTGAGGTCATAAATAATTATACGCCGTATTTTGGCATGTTTTCCGGTTCGATTGTCGGGATGCTCAAAGCCGAAGGCAAAGAGGCGTATGCCCCGACAATCTCAAGTCTCGGTTCCGCATGGGACAGGGCGTGTGAGATATATGCACAAATAGTCGGCGGAACCGTAGACTACGGAAAAGTACATTCTGCAAAATACGGCCACTCCCGCTTCGGGCGCACATATGACAGGGCGCTTGTGCCTGAATGGGGAAAGCTTGATGAAGAAGGACGGCGCAATAAGCTGCATATACTCGGTCACAGCTTCGGGGGTGCAACGGTAAGAATGTTTTCGCAGCTTATGGCGTTCGGTGCGCCAGAAGAGGTTGCCGGCACAGATAAAGGAGATATCTCACCGTTGTTTACAGGCGGAAAGGGAGACTGGATAAAATCGGTTACAACAATAGCCGGACCACACAACGGAACAACGGTTATGTCTGCAATAGGACCGCTGTTGCCGATGCTCAAGTGTGTGACATTCTTCGGATTTGCCGGTATCATGGACAATACGCCGGCAAACAGGATATATGATATGTGTCTTGATCAGTGGGGAATAACAAGTAACCCGAAGGAGAGATGCAATCCTCTGAATATGCTTAAAGTAAGAAAAATATTAAAAGCAATGAGATCAAAGGACAATCTTTACTATGATCTTTCTCTTGCAGGTGCCCGCGAGCTAAACAGGATGCTTGAGATAAACAATGAGGCATATCATTTTTCTGTTTCAACCAGCAATTCAATGCTTACACAAAACGGAAATCACAGAATGAAAGCGTCTTCATTTATCCCGTTCTGGTTGACCGGCAATCTTATCGGCAGCGCGAAGTATGATAAGTCAGTCGGAGAAAAGCTTGATTCGACATGGCTTGAATCAGACGGTGCCTCCAACACAAACTCTGCGCTTCATCCGGACGATGAACCGTTTACATATTGGGCTGACAATCACGGATGGGTATATAAAGGTGTATGGAATGTTATGCCTGTTTATCAGGGAGACCATATGGACGTTATCGGCGGTTCACTTCGTGCTGCAATAACACCTTATTATGTAACGAATTATTATAAAAACCACATTAAATTACTTGAAAACCTGGATGACTGAAGGGCTTATCATCCTCCTGAATAGGGAAGCATTTGAATTGAACAGGTAGTAAAATGCCACCGTAAATTTTATCTTTTGAATAAAACCCACCCCAAAAAGGCTTGACTTTTTGGGGTGGGTTCTTTGGCAACTGAGATTGATTAAAAGGTAATTTAAAATCAATGAATTTTTATTTCTTTTTTATCAAATCTGCGAGTGCAACTCCGAGGAAGACGACTGCAACGATAATTGCAGCGGAACTGTATCACCGGTGCTTGCGATAGCTTCCGCCGAATTTTTGAGTGCTCCGCCAAGTGTATAGTAGGAACCCTTTACATCGCTCAGAGGCGGCTTCTTCCACGGGGCTTATAAGTTTGTTATTCTTAAATGTTTTCGTTACGGTGAAGTTATTGTCTGCCGTAAAGTTTTTACCTTTGTGCTTACAGAGCTGTCACCGTGCCGATAAATACGGGGATTTCGTTTTCCACGTCGAGTATCATGTATATGAACGGTCTGTCAAGTCTCACGGTCTTCGGCTCTACGGGATCCATTGCAGCAGTTTCTTTAACCATTTCAACGGAGGTTGCGGCGCCGGCTTTTGTGCCCTGTTCACCGACCTCTATGAATGTCTTGTGGAGTACATTGCCGATGTATATGTTCCCCTCAACATGGTTTCCGAGCTTCGTAAAGTCAGCCTTTTTATTGTTGAACGCGTCTGTTATACCGAGTTCCTGAAGATCCTTGTTGAGGCTTTGTGAAAATTCTGTTTTAAACTTCGGTATGGTTGCATTGACCGACGGAAGTGTTGCACCGCTTGGGAGATTGTATACAAATGAAGCAAATTTTCTGAATCGTGCTTCGATATCTTCTTTTGCATATTTTTCGATGTAATCTCCGAGCGAAATATCTTCGTTCGGTAAGATGCCGACAAAAGCATATCTTCCGCTGTAGTATGGTTTTGCAAATCCGGTAGCGTGTTCGGTCTCGATATATATTGACTCATTTGAAGTCATATACGAGGCCTTTTGTTTTTCACCTTTTATGTTTGTGAATTTTTCGTTTGATATCTGTGTTTTAAGGTATGGCTCCTCCCATTTCGCATCAAAGCACAGAGCGTTTATAAGGAACATAACGGCATCCTTATCAATCTTGTCGAGCATCTGAGGAATCATGCCGTCCGTATTGTCTGAGACCCATTTGTTTATGTCGGCAACAGTTCCATCGTCAAACGGGGACTTAAATATGCCCGCACCGTAAAAGTTTGCATTGGTCTGAAGAAAATCCTTGTTCACGGTAAGACCGTCGTCTTTTTTTATCCAGATTGAATCAGCTATGGTGAGCTTCGTGTTTTTGTCATTTTTAAGATTGCTGCGTATATGGTTAGAAAAATAGTTTATATCGTCAATTGAAATCCCATAGGCAGCCTCGTACTGCCTGAGGGTTTCGCTGTCCGCTCCGTTCATTGCCATGCTGAGAGCCATGACCACGGAGAGCGGGGAGATGAGGGTGTTTTTATCACTCGCAGCCTGCTGAAAGAGCTTTACCGCGAAATCCGTAAAGGCGGCAGCGTCCGTGTCCTTGCAGGTGCCGCAGGTGTAGTCGGATTTATCTTCGGTTGACTTTATGCCCTCCATGAGGTCTACGGACTGTCCTCTGCTTTTAAATTTTTTCTGTGTTGTATTGCCGGTGTCTTCGCGTTTGCCGCATCCGGAAAGTCCGAATATCATGGAGAGTGTAAGCACCGAACACAGTATAACACTTATTATTTTTTTCATGGGTGTTGTCAAAAAAATCATTGTTTTCTCCTTTCGTAATAACCGTTTTTGTTGTACTGCCCATATATATCGTGCCATAAAAGAAGACGCGGAGGAAGTTCTTTTCATCACTAAATATTTATATTTTTTTTGGTAAAAGTGTCAAATTGCAAATAGTGCCTTTATATGGTATAATTACAGACGGCAATACACTCGGATTTGTTAACATTTTTTAGTAAGGAGGAAAGATATGAAGAGTAAATTGTTGAAGATTATGGGATTGGTATTTGCCATCTCGGTTGTATTTACGCTCTGCACATTAAGTGCCAGTGCAGTTACCACCGGTTGGCAGCAGGACGAAAACGGAGCATGGTTTTACTATGACCAGGACGGTAACGTTACCACAGGCTGGAAGCAGATCAAAAATGTTTGGTATTATTTTGAAGAAGACGGAACCATGGTCAGTGACTGCTTTTATACCATGGAGGACGGCAAAACGTACATGTTCAATGAGAACGGAGCTATGCTTACCGGATGGATCAGCAAAAAGTATGTACCTCTCGGAGACGTTTATTGGCGTTATGCAAATAAGAGCGGCGTTCTTTCAAAAGGCTGGGAAAAGCTTGACGGCAAATGGTATTATTTTGACGAAGACGACTTTGAAATGGCAAGAGGAGTAGTTGAGGTTGACGGAACGAAATATCTTTTCAACTATGACGGAAACCTTGTATACGGTTGGTACCAGGAAAAGGTCATGGACTATAAAGGAACACTACAAGACGGATTCTGGTATTATTCCGATTCTAAAGGTGTTGCACAGACCGGCTGGAAAAACATAAACGGAAAATGGTACTATTTTGATCCCTCAGAAGGCTTTATGTACCAAGGTCCTACTGAAATTGACGGAAAGCTGTGGAACCTCTCCTTTGACGGAAATCTTGTATACGGATGGTATCACCTTATCTATAAATATGACGGAGAAACATTCTACGGTTCATGGTATTACTCGGACAATAAAGGTGTTTTGAAGACCGGTTGGCAGTACATAGACTATAAGTGGTATTATTTTGAAGCCGGCTATGACGGTACCAGAGGCGAGATGCTCACAGGGTCGCAGAACATAGATGACAAGCTATATGTTTTCGATTCAAACGGTGCACTTTCTTACGGATGGACGTATTTCCTTGATAGAAATCATAAAAACGAAATTATAGGAGAAAGCTGGCTGTATTCGGACAGCAAGGGTATCGCAAAAACCGACTGGCAGTTTATAGACGGAAAGTGGTATTACTTTGATAAAAATCTCGGCTTTATGTATCTCGGCAGCAATAAAATAAAGGATGAAAGCGGAAACGAAAAGCTTTATTATTTTAACAGCGATGGAGCCTGGGTAAAGGGAGCTAACGGATGGCAGCACTGCACTCCTTATCTTAAGGGAGAAAAAATAACTGCTGAATACGGATGGAGTTATCTTAAAAACGGGACTCCGCTTACAGGCTGGCAGTACATTGATTATAAATGGTATTATTTTGAGGACGGCATCATGGTAACCGGTGCTTGGCTGATAAAGGATTCATCAACCGGCAAGCCTGTTGCATATTTCTTTGATAAGAACGGAGCTTGGATAAAGAATGTTTCCGGATGGTTCCAGGATTATTATTTCTATGAAGTAAATAAGCCGGTATATATGAGAGATTGGCTCTACGTTGAAAAAGGAAAGGCCGTTACCGGTTGGAAGATGATAAGTGGTAAATGGTATTTCTTTGATGATTACGGATTTATGTCCCAAGGTGTAACCGAGGATCCTTATACCGGTAAGGTATACTACTTCAAAGAGGACGGAAGCATGATCACAAAGGCTTCTTGGGTTCGTGATTTCTTTTTTAATCCCGAAAAACAGAAATACGAGTATGAAACGTATAGCTGGTATTATACAAATACTGACGGTACTCTAAAAACCGGATGGCTCAAGATAGGTTCAAAGGAATACTATCTCGATCCTAAAAATGGCGGACGTATGGCTGTAGGTTTTGTAAGAATAGATGATTACTACTGTTATTTCAATGCAGATGGAGTACTTGTAGGAAAAGAAGAAGTTAAATAGATTGTTTAACAGTAAATAACGAAGCGGAGCGACAAGTTGTCGCTCCGCTTTTCGTTATTAATTATTTTCTGTAATCGCAGGCATCTATGAAGTTGTCAATGATGTTTTCAAGAGCAGAGCGCTGTCTGTTCGGAAGATCTGAAATCTTGTTTATGAGATTTATGTCATCAACCTCGGAGATGACTCCCTTCAACAGATAATCGGTGCTTACTCCGAGTGCGTCGCTTATCTTCCAAAGATTGATAGGACGCATTCCCTTTGCTCCTCGTTCCGCAGTGGAGAGCATCTGGACAGTTATTCCTGCCTTTTCCGCAAGCTCCTCTTGGGAAAGACCGAGTTGTTTTCTTTTTTCGACAATTCGTTTTCCCATGTTACTGAGCGTCTTATCATATTCAATCATATTCTGCACCTTTCTTTTAAGTTCCAGAGTATCTCTCCTATCATAGATATTTTATATATTATTGTGGATTTAATGAAGATACTAAGATGTTTACTTTTCAAAAATAGCGTATATTTATACAGATATATTTCCTATTATTGCAATGTACTTAACAAAGAAGAAATAATGCCAAAAAGTTCTGAAAAGTTATGATGATTTTATTCCAAAGGTTCATCCTCTCCGCTTTTGTAAAGCAACCGCTCAAATTGTCCGTTAAAAGGACAATTTGTATGAAAATATTTGTAAATACATACTATTAGTTTGAAAACATACAAAAAGTATGTTACAAAGTGTATGCTTTTACCTTAAAATCATAATCGGTGATGGAAAATGATAGATTATGCAGCAATAGGTAAAAACATTAGGAAGTGCAGGCGTGAAAACGGCATGACGCAGGAGGATGTTGCGGAAAAACTGGGTGTTACACCGGATTACGTGAGTAAGGTTGAAAACGCACAGAAGCATCCGTCCTTAAAGCTTCTTGACAGGCTTGCAATCCTTTACAACATGGATATGTCGGAGTTCATAACGGGTATCAATCCGGAACACGACAACTACGGTATGCCTGAGTTTTTCGGTATTATCAAGGATTTTGAGCCTGAGACCAAAATTCTCCTTCTGAAAACTGCGCAATCTTTTGCGGAAATTGACGAAGCCTTGAAAAAAGCAAAAAAATGATATACTCTAACAGTTACAGGGGTAACTTTAACTTAACGTTACCCTGAGAACTGTTATGGGGTAACACTCTATGAAAAAACATATTGGCTTTAATAGAATTTTATTTGTAGCTGTGGCAATTATTTTATTGCTCACGGCTTCGTCTTGTTCCGAAAGCAAAAGTAATCTAAGGCTTCACCTTACCGACTCGTCTTCGGTGATTGTCGATAAGATGTCGGAGTGTATGAGCCTTAAAGATATTCTTTCGGATCTTTCCGGAACAGACCTATTTTTAAAGCTCGAAACAGACGGACTGGAGTGTAAAGCAAAGAAGGATGAAAAGGCATCTACGGTTGACTATCTTTATTATGACAAGGACGGAGACCTGGTGTTTATTGATTATGAGGGATACGGCGAGGACTCGTTTGAGTACCGTACGACTTCAAAGAGCGGGCTGCCGATGACCGTTCTTTATGTTGATGATGACGGAAAGCGCGTCTCCGCATCCGTAACCACATCTGAATACATTGCGGATTTCAAAAGCCCTGACAAAGCAGAAAAATACGGGGCAAAGGAGGTCATTGTAACCTCCGGCGATGTATCAAGCGGCAGTATAGGGAATTCTGTCACCTATACTATTGACGGCAGAAATTGCTTCGTAAGTGCAGCGTATTTTTTTGATAAGGACGGATTTCATCGCTATTCATGCTCCCTGATTGACGGAAAGTATGATGAATATGATGATGTAATCTTCGAAAAAGTTGACAGTATAAAAGACGATTCAAAAATCCTTTCTTTGGCAAACGATGAAGCTGTTGCAGATACCGAAATAATGATAGGTAATCACAGTATAAAGTACAAAGAAAACTCAAAAGGCTCAAGGGAATGGTATATAATTGCCGACCTTTTATTTGTCTTTGATGAAAGTAAAAAAGCCGAAAGCTTTTCTGCGGCTCACGGGCTTGAGGTGAAAAAATCACCATACAATGACAGCCTTATGACCGCTACCGTGCCGAAAACCGTTATTCCGGTTGACAGCTCATTTGAAGGCTTCGGTGAATTTCTTGTCACGGAGTTCAATGATTATTCCTTTGAGAGCATAAAGCTCACAAAGGACGGAAAGCTTTGCGGCTTTGGCAAAGAGAGCCGGCTTTCCGACTATTATTGATTTTTGTATACAACAAAGCCCCGACAGGCTTACGCCGGTCGGGGCCTCGTTCGTTTAAGAAGGGATGAAATAGAGAAATGGATTATTCGATTTCAAGATGTTTTGTCTTAGGTGATTCAACCTTCTGCTTTGGAAGGTTGAGTGTAAGAACACCGTTATCATACTTTGCTTTGATGCCTTCCGCGTCAACGCCGTTCAAGGAGAATGAACGTGAGTAAGAACCGTAGGAACGCTCGCAACGAAGAAACTTGCCTTTTTTGTCTTTTTCCTCATGTTCTGAATGACGTTCTGCCGAAAGAGTAAGAGTGTTGTCATCGATGTCTATTTTGATGTCGTCTTTCGAGAAGCCCGGAAGATCTGCGGTCAGTTCGTAATGATCACCCTCATCGGTGATATCTGTGCCGAAGCCTGCCATTTCATTGTTACCACCGAATACCGGTGTGTTCCAGAAGCTTCCCATGAAGTTATCCATTTCACGGAACGGATCATAAACTGATAAATAATTTCTACCAAACATACAAAAGCCTCCAAAAATAAAATGTCATTTGATTGTCTCTCGGAAATCCCCGGACTCCTGTCATCCGGTTCTTTTCCTTTTGACAATTATCATTATACTCACTTTTTCTTAAAATGTGTGAACAAATTGTAAACATTTAGCACTCTTTTCAAAAGAGTGCTAAACAAAGGGACAAAAGCCTTCATCAAAAAGGTGAGAAGTGCCCATATGTCGATAAAATCCTGTGGTAGAAGATGTGTATCTGTGGTATACTTTTTTTGTTATTATTTTATACGGAGGCAAAATCATGCAGGAAAAGTTCGAGAGCTTCAGAAAACAATACCCTGTATTTATATATAAGGATTATCATATCTCCGTTAAAGACGGGGAGTATGTCGAACTGACATATGATTTTGAAGTTCCCGGTCTATGTGAGTTTCATCCGTCAAACAGGATAAGAACATCAAATCTTGAGATTATCAACGACCCTGAGTCGGAAACGGCGAGGCATCTCGCTTTCTCCCTGGGCATGGTTGAGCTTGTAAGCTATTGGAAGCCTATGTGCTCTCCGAATGTTGAGGTGCTTTGCGGAACTTTAAGCGAGGCGGAGGCCGAATGGTGGAAGAAGCTTTATTTCGGCGGTCTGGGTGAGTTCTTCTTTAAAAACGGGATACGGACGACGCTGTCAGATTTTATGACAATAAAATCTGCGGGAGCAAGCGACGACGCTGACGGCAGTTGCGGCGACAGTGACTGCAGTGGCAGCGATAGCAGCTGTGATGACAGTTTCGGCGAGGTGCCGAAACTGTCAAAGGTCGCGCTTGCGAGTGGGCAAGGGGATGCTTGCCCGCCGAAGCCGTTTAAAAATGCACATATCAAAATAATTCCGGTCGGCGGCGGAAAGGACTCGTGTGTGACTATGGAGCTCACGAGGGGGTTCGCTGACAAGGTTTATTGCTTTACAGTGAACGATCAGCCGGCGAGAGAGGAGTCCGCCGCCTGTGCAGGCTATACCGACGCACGCATGATAAGGACGTACAGGACGTTGGACAAAAATATGCTTGAGCTCAATGCGCGCGGCTTTTTAAACGGCCACACACCGTTTTCGGCGATAGTTGCGTTTTTATCTGCGTATTGCGGATATCTTTTGGGTGCGGAGCAGATTATATTATCAAACGAATCAAGTGCCAACGAGGGCAATTTGTCAGAAAAAACCGAATTTGAGGTCAATCATCAGTATTCAAAGTCATATGAGTTTGAAAAGGATTTCTCATCATACCTCGAACGGTCGGTCGGTGTACCCATAAAGTATTTCAGCCTTTTGCGCAGCTTTAACGAGCTTCAGATCGCAAAGCAGTTTTCGGCATATAAAAAATATCATTCGGTTTTCAGAAGCTGTAATGCCGGCTCAAAGAAAAATATCTGGTGCGACAACTGTGCAAAGTGCCTTTTCGTATATATAATTCTCTCACCGTTCCTGACAGAGGATGAAATGACGGGAATCTTCGGTGAAAATCTTCTTGCACGCAGTGACCTTAGAGAAATATTTGACGGACTTGTGGGCTTCTCGGAGGTTAAGCCCTTTGAGTGTGTGGGCACACATGTAGAGATAAATGCAGCACTTAAAGGGACCGCCGAGAGATATATCGCCGAGGGCAGAAGACTTCCGGTT
The DNA here is from genome assembly GCA_900545655.1 of uncultured Oscillospiraceae bacterium. Lineage (GTDB taxonomy): Bacteria > Bacillota > Clostridia > Oscillospirales > Acutalibacteraceae > UBA1227. Next base: position 5,624 of record UQZY01000038.1, on the reverse strand, counting down.
TTGCTCGAGTATTACTATGACCGAGTGCCGCATGAAAACGGTGCCTTTAAAGAGCTTCTCTGTGAATTCAACCATGAAAATGACATACCGGAGGAATTTTTCTCCGCGGTAGATAAGATGTACAATTATGTAAAAGAGGTCTGAAAAATGAAAACAGATGTTGCGGCAAAGGGAATAACGGAATTTTTAGACGATAAAACCGTGCTCATAATGGGATTCGGCAGAGAGGGCAGATCGACGTATAATTACATACGCAAGCACATGCCTGGCAAGCCGCTCGTTATATGTGACAAAAATGATATCGCGGACGAAGCTCTCTCTCGTGACCTGAACGTAAGACTTGTCTGCGGAGAAAACTATACTGACATCATAAACGACTTCAACGTTGTTATAAAAAGTCCGGGAATTGCGGTCTGCGACCTTCGTATAAATGACGATGTATTTGTTACCTGTCAGACGGATTTGTTTATGAAATATTCGCCGGCAACCAAGATTGGAATAACCGGCACAAAGGGTAAGACAACAACATCAACGCTCACCTATGACATACTTAAGGCGGCAGGCATCAACACTTGCCTTGTCGGCAATATAGGGGTTCCCGTACTCGACATAATAGACGACAGTCTTGACATGATTGCCGTTATTGAGATGTCGTCACATCAGCTTGAATTTACGAGGACTTCACCTCATGTTGCAGTGCTTACAAACATATATGAGGAACACCTCGACCACTACAACGGCTTTGATGGGTATGTTGCGGCGAAGATGAATATCGTAAAGCACCAGCATGTTTGCGACTTCTTCATCCGCAACCGCGAGCAGGATATCTCTCAGTTTATTGATCCGTCACTCATAAAGTCACAGCAGATTTTGATAGGCGCGGATGAAGGCTGCCGGGACGAATTTCTCGCAAGCCTTATAGGCATCAATCCTCATCTTCCCGGCAGACAGGGAGCACAGGACACCTTTTTCGCCGCAACCGCAGCCGGCTGTCTGGGTGTCGGCAATGCAGCAATCAAAAAAGGTATAGAAAGCTTTGAGGGAATCCCTCACAGACTCGAATTCGTCGGCAAATACGACGGTATTGACTTTTACAACGACTGCATTGCCACCGTGCCGACAGCCGTCATGCTCGGTGTTGACGCACTTGAGCGCGTAAACACCCTTATCATCGGGGGTATGGACAGAGGCCTTGACTATTCCGATTTTGAAAAAGAGCTTTCCGAATCCGACATAAAAAATATCATCTGTATGCCGGAAACGGGCTATCAGATAGGGGATGCTCTTAAAAAAATACCGGGTGTCCCGGAGTCGAAAAATATCATTGAGGTACGTGATATGAAGGAGGCTGTAGACGTTTCGTTTGACGTTACGGAAAAGGGAAAGATATGTCTTATCTCTCCCGCCGCTTCAAGCTACAATTACTACAAGAACTTTGAAGAAAAGGGTGACCATTTCAAAGCGCTTGTCAGAGAACACGACTGAGAATTCGGGAAATTAAACGGACGCATTTTTTCAAAAAGCTTATTTAAAATAAAACAGCCCTGCGGCCAACGCCGCAGGGCACATATTTTATCTCAATATCGCTGTTTTGCTTTTAGCCATGCTGTGAGACTCTTGCTTTTCTGTAAAACACATGTTCTTTTTTAAGACTCACATTTTTCTTTAAAAAACAGACTTTTCAGTGAAAATTGATTTTTTTGAAAATCAAGCTTTTCCGTCTGAGCCGAGAACGTTCAGAATCTTGTGCGATACCATATCCTTTACGGCCTGACGAGCGGGCTTCAGATACTGACGCGGATCAAAATGGCTCGGATTTTCCGCAAGATACTTTCTGATACTTGCCGTCATTGCAAGGCGAATGTCAGAGTCGATATTTATCTTGCATACAGCGAGCTTTGCAGCCTCACGGAGCTGACTCTCCGGAATACCTATGGCATCCGGCATATCTCCGCCGTATTCGTTTATCATCTTTACAAACTCCTGCGGAACGGATGAAGAGCCGTGAAGAACTATCGGGAATCCCGGAAGTCTCTTTATGCACTCTTCAAGAACGTCAAAGCGGAGTGGGGGAGGAACAAGGATACCGTCAGCGTTTCTGGTGCACTGATCAGCCGTGAATTTGTATGCACCGTGAGATGTTCCGATGGCTATAGCGAGAGAATCACAGCCTGTACGTGAAACGAATTCCTCAACCTCTTCCGGGCGGGTGTAGCTTTCCTGACCTGCTTCCACAGCAACCTCGTCCTCAATTCCGGCAAGAGTGCCGAGCTCGGCTTCAACCACTGCGCCGTGATCGTGAGCGTACTCAACTACCTGCTTTGTAAGAGCGATGTTGTCCTCAAATGATTTTGAAGACGCGTCTATCATAACAGAGGTAAAGCCTCCGTCGATACAGTCCTTGCAGAGCTCAAATGAGTCACCGTGGTCAAGGTGAAGCGCTATTGGTATGTCTGGATACTCCGTGACTGCGGCTTCGACAAGCTTTTTAAGATACGTGTGATTTGCATATGCACGTGCCCCTCTGGATACCTGAAGAATAACCGGGCTTTTAAGCTCTCCGGCAGCCTCCGTTATGCCCTGAATGATTTCCATGTTGTTTACGTTGAACGCGCCTACGGCATATCCTCCGTTGTACGCCTTCTTAAACATCTCTGTTGTTGTTACAAGTGCCATGCTGATTACCTCTATTCCGTAAAAAATTTATCTGAAAAACGGTGATAAATGTTGATAAACCAATGTCGAAAGCACTTGCGTGCCGACCTTCATGTTATAGGTTAAACATGGGTGCTTTATCAGCATTAACAAGTATGATTATAATACAAACAAATATACATTGTCAAAGTATTATAGCCGTGATAAAATAGTTTGAAATAAAATTTACCGTCAGTTCAAAAACGGATAATAACGGAGTGGTACCAATGGCAAAAAAAACTGAGTATGAGTTGTCAAACAAGATTGCAAACCTTAAGCCGTCTCTCGTGAGGGAGATACTGAAGGCTGCGTCCGTTCCGGGAACTATTGCCTTTGCTGCGGGGAATCCTGCACCGGAAGCCTTTCCTATTGACGATGTAAAAAGAATATCCTCGGAGATTTTTGCAAATGACCCGATACTCGCTCTTCAGTACGGAGTGACCGAGGGCTACGGACCTCTTATTGACGAGCTTACAAGCTTCGCAAGGTCGAGATACGGTGTCGGTACCGAAAATGATTCGCTTATGGTGACGAGCGGTGCGCAGCAGGTTATGGATCTTGTGACAAAGGTTCTCTGCAACGAGGGTGACGTAGTTATCTGTGAAAATCCCTCGTTTATAGGCTCTCTTAACTGCTTCAGATCCTACGGAGCAAGGCTTATCGGGGTTCCTCTTGAGGATGACGGTATCTGTATATCCGCTCTCGAAGATGCGTTAAAGAGCAATAGTAAAGCGAAAGTACTTTACACTATACCGAATTTTCAGAATCCTGCCGGCGTAACCATGTCATATGAGAAGCGAAAAGCCGTGTACGAGCTTGCTTCAAAGTACGATATCATAATCCTTGAGGACAATCCCTATGGTGATCTCCGTGTTTCGGGCGAGGACATCCCTGCCATAAAAACACTTGATACGGAGGGTCGTGTGGTCTATGCGGGAACCTTCTCAAAGGTTATCTCACCGGGAATACGTGTCGGCTATGCGGTAGGCCCAAAAGATCTCATCTCAAAGATGGTTGTAGGCAAGCAGACGAGCGATGTACACACCACCATGTTTTCACAGCTTTTGGTTTACAGATGGCTTACCGAGTGCGACGTCTCCGCTCATATGCAGAGGATGCATGAGATATACGGGCGCAAGCTTGAACTCATGTGCGGACTCATTGACAGCGAGCTCGGTGACGCGGTAACATATGTTAAGCCGCAGGGAGGACTTTTTGTCTGGTGCAGACTGCGTGAGGATATCGACATGATGACCTTCTGTAAAAAAGCGGCCGATGCTCATGTTGCGGTCGTTCCGGGCGTGGCTTTCCTGACTGATGAAACCGCAAAAACGCAGTATATACGCCTCAATTTTTCAACCCCGTCCGATGAAGATATCATAAAGGGTATGAAGATTCTCGGTGAAATTGCGAGGGACTTTGATAAATAAATTGAATTTTCGGCAGTCTTACAAGAAACGATAAGTCGAGGACTGTACATCACACAAGCGTTATTTTAAAATAAGGAGCAAAATTCAAATGGAAGAACAGATAAAGAAGAAAAAAGTGCTGAGCCTCATTCAGCCCAGCGGAACACCGACTCTCGGAAACTATCTCGGGGCTCTCAAAAACTGGAATGATATCGCATCTGAGTATGACTGCGCGTTCGGAGTTGCCGACCTTCATGCAATCACCGTTCGTCAGGATCCTCAGAAATTCCGCGAGCAGATAAGAAATATGTACGCTTTGCTTTTTGCAATAGGACTCTCTCCCGACGAAAGCATAATTTTTGTTCAAAGTCAGGTTCCGACGCATGCACAGCTCGGTTGGATACTTGACTGCTACACTCAGTTCGGCGAGATGTCGCGAATGACACAGTTTAAGGATAAATCAAAGACGCACGCGGACAATGTAAACGTCGGTCTTTTCGCATATCCCGCACTTATGGCTGCCGACATACTCCTCTATCAGGCTGATTATGTACCCGTCGGGGCTGACCAGAAGCAGCACCTTGAGATTGCGAGGGATATCGCAGACAGGTTCAACGGTATATACGGTCAGACCTTCAAAAGCCCGGAGCCCCTCATAGTTAAAGAGGGGGCAAAGGTTATGTCACTTGTCGACCCTGCAAAGAAGATGTCAAAGTCCGATTCTAATCCCAAGGGCTTTATCTCCATGCTTGACACGCCGGATGTTATCGCAAAGAAGTTCAGAAGTGCGGTTACGGATTCAGAGGCGTGTGTGCGTTATGCAGAGGGTAAGGACGGCGTGAATAACCTTATGAGTATCTACTCCTGCTGTACGGGACGCAGCTATGAGCAGATTGAGAAGGAGTTTGAGGGAAAGGGCTACGGAGATTTCAAGTCTGCGGTTGCGGATGCCGTAATAGCCGAGCTTGCGCCCGTTCAGTCGGAATTCACACGACTTATAAACGAACGCGCGTACCTTGAAGAGTGTATGAGGAAGGGCGCCGAGGCGGCAACACGTATCTCGCAGCGTACCCTTGACAAGGCTATGAAAAAGATAGGCTTTTACCAATTTAAGTCTTGACTTTTTGTATTTTACGGCGGTAAACTAAAAAAGTTGAATCTCGGCGTTGTTTACTTTAAAAAGCCGTACATCGCAAACGGATATGTGTACACAAAAAGACGTGTGTATCCCAAAGGGCGCGTGTATTGCAAAAGTATATGTGTATCGCAAACGGATGCGTAAAGCCGCCGAATAAATTATTAAAAGAAAGAGGTGCTCACTGTATGGACTGCGACGGATACCGAAGTTGCAATCACACCGGTTTTTGTTCTGAAAAATATGCGTACGAGTGGGTCACTGAATTTTCAGAGTGAGCCTTTGAGGGTATGTGCTCTGTTCTGACATGATTTCAAAGCCCCCGACTCGTACGGAGTTCGGGGGTTTTATTATGGAAGAAATGAACTATGAAAATCTTAAAAAGC
>UQZY01000037.1 GCA_900545655.1 uncultured Oscillospiraceae bacterium | reverse complement strand
TATCTCATCAAGATATCTGAGTCTTTGACTTATTATCACCGCGCTGTAAAAGCTGAACTTTTCATCCCAGATATCCAGGGTTTCCGTAAGCTCGCTGTGATAAGAAATATCTTTAAGAAGCGTATTTCTCTGCTCAAGAATTTTGTTGTACTTACCGAGAACGTTTGAATATTTCGGTTTTAACTGACATAATGCCGTATTTATAAATTTTCTTCTCTCCGCCGGTCCTCCCTTTACAAGATTCAAATGATCCGGGGTAAAGATAATTCCAAAAAATTCTCCGAAAAGTTCTGAACATGACGAAAAATTAACTCCGTCAAGCTCAAGATGTTTTTTTTCATCTATTGTGATAACAGCGGTTCGATTTCTCATTTCATCAAAAAAATTCATCTCTGTTTTTGAAAAATCACAACCGAATCTTATAAGCTCTTTTTCTTTTGATCCCCTGAAGGAACGGCAACCGGTAAAAAGCCACATCGCCTCGAGTAAATTTGTTTTTCCCTGAGCATTGTTACCGTAAATGATATTTACCCCGTCCGACGGGATTATTTCAATATTCTCTATGTTTCTGTAATTTTGAACTTTCAGAGAATTAATCTTCATTTACACGGTTCCTTCGTTTTTTATTTCAAAAAGCTTTCCTTCAAAAGAAAAACAATCACCGACATAAAGTTTTTTTCTTACAACGTTACATATCTCTCCGTTGACCTTTATCTCATCACTCTTTATGAGTATCTTTGCCTGACCGCCCGTTCCGGCTATTCCGGCAACCTTTAAAGCACTGTCGAGAGTTATATACTCCGTATGTATAAAAACAGATTGATTTTCTTTCTTTTTTATTTTTACCTTAACCTTCATTTTTAAGTCTTACGGGAAGAACAAGGAAGAGGAAGTTGTCACCCTCAGGCGGAACAATTGTTATCGGTGACAAAGGTCCGTTCAGTGTGATTTTTACCTCATCAATGCTGCAAGCCTTAAGCGCATCAAGAAGAAAGATATTGTTAAAGCCTATTTCCACTCTTTTTCCTTCGGTTATACATGAAAGTCTGTCATTTGCCGTACCGAGAGACGTAACCGTAGAAATCCTTATGCTGTTTTCATCAAATATACAGCGAAGAGGACTCTTAAGTCTGTCGGTTATAAGGAGAGATGTTCTTTCAATACTGTCAATAAAGGATCTTACGTCTACCTTTACCTCTGTTGTAAGATTTTTCGGAATTGCAGCATTATAATCAAGGAATTCTCCGTCAAGCAAACGTGAAATAATACTGTAATTTCCTATTTCAAAAATTATGTGTCTTCTTGCAATATTCATTGAAACGACATCACAATTATCAATAAGCTTAATAACCTCGTTAAGAGTCTTTGCCGGAACTATAAAGGACATCTCATCTCCGGTATATTTTATCTGCTCCGTTCTTATGGCAAGACGGAATCCGTCAACGGCAATAAGTCTTATCTGTCCTCTCTTTATTTCAAACTTAATTCCCGTATGAACTATTTTTGTGTCGTTTTTTGAAACCGCAAAAATAGTTTGCCTTATCATATCTCTTAAGATGTCACTTTCAATGATTATGGGATAGCCGCCGGTAACAGTCGGAAGCTCCGGATATTCCTCTGCTGCAATACCCACAAGCTTATACTCAACATCTCCGCATCTTATGATACAGAGCTGTCTTTCATCAGCTTCAATAATTACCTTTTCAGAGGGAAGTCTTCTGAGAATATCACAAAGAATCCTTGCATTGAGAATTATTGAGCCCGGCTCTTCAACTCTTGCCTCAATAGATGTATTTATTCCTACTTCAAGGTCATAACCTGTCAGCATAAGCTCGTTACCGAGAGCTTTAAGGTAAATACCCTCAATTGCCGGAATTGAGGTTTTTGTAGAAACAACTCTCTGAACGTTTTGACATGTCTCACTTAAAAGTTCTGTGTTACATACAATTTTCATTTTTTTTCCTCCGTTTTCATAAAAGAAAGTATTTTAATTCAAGTAATAGTAATAGAGTCTGTTAAAATTTATAAAAACTCCGAAAAAGCGCGTAGTAAAGGAAAAAGATTTTAAAAAATCCGGCAGAAAAAATTTCGTAGTTTTTGTTAAAAATAAGGAAAACAGAGCTCTGCGTGTTTAAAATGTTAAAAAGTTTTAGTTTTTCAACAGTAAATTGTTAAAAACTTGTGGCTTTATCATTTATGTTATTTATGATTCCCTGAATGGTAGCTCTGGTGGTTGCGTTTGAATTCATTTTTTCTTCCATCTGAGATATGTTATAAATAACGGTTGAATGATGCTTGCCTCCGAATTCTTCGCCTATTTTCTCCATGGGCAGCGATGTAACCTCTCTTACTATGTACATGGCAGCCTGGCGTGCTTCGGAAATGTTTGCGTTTCTCTTTTTTGAAAGAATATTTTCCGTTGTGGTTCCGTAGGTTCTCGCAACCTCATCAAGTATCTTTGTTATGGTAACCGGGAGAGGCTGATTATCCGAAAGAATATCCTTTATGGCCTTTTGTGCGATAATGATTGAGGGCTCATGTCCGCTTATGGTACACAGAGCATTTATTTTTTTTACCGCTCCTTCAAGCTGACGTACATTGTTTTTAATCTTTTCCGCGATATACTGTACAACCTCATCCGGAAGTTCAAATGACATAAGAGCAGCTTTTCTTTTGATAATCGCTATCCTTGTTTCAATATCCGGCGGCTGTATGTCGGCAAGAAGACCCCATTCAAATCTTGTTTTTATTCGGTCCTCAAGAAGAGAAATTTCCTTCGGTGGTCTGTCAGACGTAAGAACAATTTGTTTATTGTCCTGAATAAGAGCGTTAAAGGTATGGAAAAATTCCTCCTGTGTCGAAGCCTTTCCGGCGATAAACTGTATGTCATCTACCAAAAGAACGTCTATTGTTCTGTATTTGTTATGAAAATCGGGCATTGTCTTTTTTTCGATTGAAAGAATAAGCTCGTTGGTGAAGTCTTCTCCGCCTGTATAAATGATTTTTGCGTCGGGATTATTCTTTTTTATCTCAGTACATATGGCATTCAGAAGATGAGTTTTTCCGAGACCGGAGTTGCCGTATATGAAAAGAGGGTTATAAGCCTGTCCCGGAGTTGCCGCAACGGCCTGCGATGCCGCGTATGCAAACTTATTTGAAGAGCCTACGATAAAGGTATCAAAGGTAAAATCGTATTTATTGAGATTTTCCTGAATATTTTTTTCTTTTATTTCAATGTCTTCTTTTTTTGAAACAGACTGTGATATTATTTCAATCTCAACGGGGAAACCCATTGTTTTTTCAAGTGCTTCTGATAAAAGACCGAGAAATTTGCTTTTTACGATATTCGCTTTGAATTCACTTGTTAAAAGCTCAATTTTATTATCCTTGAAAGATTTCATTGTAAGAGGGTCAATCCAGAGATTGTAAATTGTTTCGGAACACTTTTCTCTGCAATATTCTTTCGCAAGAGACCATACTTCAGAATAAGACTCCATAAAAGAAAAATTTCCTCCTTAAAAGTGGTGTATGAATGTATTTATATAAAGAGAATTTAATAGGTAAATATAATTAGATATATATAATACATAATAACTAATAAATTTTATCATATCACACATAAGTTTTCAACAATAAATGAGAGGATTGTTGATAATAAGAGGTAGTATTTTTATCTTGACATATTATACATCTTTATTATATAATAACCCTCTGCAAGTTGTATTGAATGGAGGGAAGACAAGTGAAAAGAACATTCCAGCCTAAAAAGCGTCACAGAAGTAAAGTTCACGGTTTCCGTGCAAGAATGGCAGACAGAAACGGACGTAAAGTTCTCGCTCGCCGCAGAGCAAAGGGAAGAAAGAGTCTTACTGCCTGAGTAAAGGACGATTAATTTGTCTGAAACAATAATCATAAATCGTAATAGTGACTTTAGGAGACTCTATAAAAGAGGAAAAGTCTATACAAATCCTGCACTGGTTATATATTTTATGAAAAACCGTGCGGGAATTTGTCGTATAGGAATAACATCCGGAAAAAAGATCGGAAATGCCGTGGAAAGAAATAAATCACGAAGACTTGTAAGGGCGGCATTCAGAGAGGTTTTCAAAAAATATTCGGAAGACCTTCGCGGATATGATTTTATTTTTGTTTGCAGAGTAAAAACTCGTTTTAAAAAAAGTACAGAAATTGAAAAAATCATGATTTCAGGATTAAAAGAAGTAGGAATTATTAAATAATTCAGATTTTACTGTTATGAAAGATATACTTATTTCTATCATCAGATTTTACAGAAAGCATATATCTCCGAAATTTCCACCTACCTGTAAGTTTTATCCGACCTGTTCAGAATACGGATTGACGGCGATTGAGAGATTCGGCGCATTCAAGGGATCTCTTTTGACGATTTGGAGACTTATAAGGTGCAGTCCCCTAACCAGTGGAGGTTATGATCCGGTTCCTGAAATAAAAGAGTATTATTAAAAGTAAACAGGAGGAAAAAAATGGATAAATTGTATGCTGTTTTTTCTTATCCGTTTGGTTGGATTCTGTGGTTACTTTATCATGTATTTGATAATAACTACGCGCTCGCGCTTATTGCTTTTACACTTATAGCAAAGTTGTTGCTTTTGCCGACTTCTATAAGTACACAGAAAAGTCAGGCAAAAAATTTACGCACAAGATCAAAAATAGAAAAAATAAAGAAAAAGTATGCCGGTGATCAGGCAAGAATGAATGCAGAGCTTCAGAATTACTACGAAAAAGAAGGCTTTGGTTCAATGACCGGCGGTTGCGGTACATTACTCATTCAGTTTCCGATAATCATGGGACTTTACGGAGCTATCTACCGTCCTCTTTCTTATATCATAAGAATTGACAATAAGTACATTGAAGAGCTCAAAACAGCCGTTGCCGAGCTTCTCGGATCCTCTGCAAAAAGATCCACTCTTCAGGAAATCAATGTACTTTCGCACGTAGACGAACTTCGTGCCGCATTACCTGACATACCGTCAGAGGTATTTGACAAGATACAAAATTTTAACTTCACAGCATTTGGATTTGACCTTGGTTCAATTCCTCAAAATATATGGAAAGCTACACCGGCAATTCTTATTGTACCGGTTGCGGCGTTTCTGGCTGCTCTCATTCAGTCGATTTACACCATGATTATGCAGAAGAAGTCCAATCCGGATATGGCAAACAACATGAGCATGGGATGTATGTTTATGATGATGCCTCTCATGTCTCTGTGGCTTACATTCCAGTTCCCTATCGGTATCGGTATATATTGGGCTGTAAACAGCATTCTGGGCTTTATTCAGACTATTGTTCTCAACAAGATATATGAGCCTAAAAAGGTTATTGCAAAAGCAATGGTAGAGGAAACAAAAGTCAGAAAATCCAAGGAAAAATCCATAAAAGAAAATATTCAGTTAGTAAAAAACATGGAGGAAGCACATGATTAAAGAAGCAGTGGCAACAGGCGCTACCATTGAAGAGGCGCAGCAGGCTGCAACACTCATGTTGGACGCTCCCATAAGTGCGGAAATTCAGTTTGAAATTCTGACTATGCCGGAAAAAAAGGTTTTCGGTCTTTTCGGAGGAAAACAGGCTGAAGTAAGGGCATATTATGAGGCTCCCGATGAGAAAAAGCCTGAAAAAAAGGTAACGGGAAAATCCGAGAAAAAAGCTGAAAAAAAAGCTGAAAAGAAAACATCTGTACCAAAGGCAGAAAAAAAAGAAGCAGTTGTAGTTGAAAAAGAGGCTGCACCGAAAGAAAAGGTTGAAGAGGCTGCTTGTCCCGAAACGGTTGTTAAGGCATATAACTATCTTAAAACTATCGTTAACGGTATAGGAATAACTCAGGCAAACATTGACATTTTCAAAGCAGAAAAGGAATTCTTCTTTGAGATTTCAAGTGAAGAGGATTACAGCATTCTTATCGGAAGACGCGGAGAAACACTTGATTCTATTCAGTATCTTGTTCGTCTTGTTGCAAACAGAGGAAAAGATGAAGATGAGTTTTCAAAGATTTCCGTAAATATCGGCAACTACCGTCAGAAAAGAGAGGTAACTCTCAAAGAAATCGCAAGAAAGACGGCAGGAAAGGTAAAGAGATACGGAAGATCCATAGCACTTGACCCAATGAACCCGTTTGAAAGAAGAATTATTCACACCGAAATTGCAGAGATTGAAGACGTCGTTTCTTATTCTGTCGGTTCTGACGCAGAAAGAAAAGTTGTCATTGCTCTTGCGGAAGGTGCAACGGCACAGATGCCGAGAAAATCATACGGAAACGGCGGCAGAGGCTATAACAACAGAGGAAGAGGCAGTCGCGGAAGCAGAGCGCCGAGAGAAAGTGCGGCAGTTACCTCTTCTCCGTCAAGAGCGCCGCGTTCGGATGCCGAAGGTCTTTCACGTTACGGAAAGATTGAGCCGAAGGAAAACTGAGTATACAAAAAGAAACCGAATATACAAAGAAAAATAAAGTAAAAGGGCTTCTCAAAAAAGAGAAGCCTTTTTTAATTGAAAACCGCAACCAGATTGGCTCCGATTGCGGTCTTTTAATTTGATTAAGCGAGATTAAGTAATCGTTACTTAACCGATTTTATCTGTTCCCATTGCTGCTCGAAGAACCTCGGGTACCGTAACCGTACCGTCTGCATTCTGACAATTTTCGAGAATAGCGGCAACAGTTCTTCCTATTGCAACGCCTGAGCCGTTGAGAGTGTGTACAAGCTTTGCTTTATCCGTGCTGTTATCCTTGTATCTGATAGAAGCTCTTCTTGCCTGGAAATCTTCAAAGTTTGAGCAGGAAGAAATTTCAACATATCTTCCGTATGAGGGCATCCATACCTCAATATCATATGTTTTTGCGCTTGAAAATCCGAGATCTCCTGTGGAGAGAGCAACAACTCTGTACGGAAGACCGAGTCCCTGAAGAACTCTTTCGGCATCATTTGTGAGCTTTTCAAGCTCGTCGTATGAGGTTTCGGGCTTCACGAATTTAACGAGCTCAACCTTATTGAATTGGTGCTGGCGAATAAGACCTCTTGTATCTCTGCCGGCTGAACCTGCCTCTGCGCGGAAGCATGCGGAATAAGCGCAGTATTTTATAGGTAATTTTGAACCGTCAAGAATTTCATCTCTATGCATATTTGTAACCGGAACTTCTGCCGTAGGTATGAGGAAAAGGTCGTCTGTTGTTTTGAATGCGTCCTCTTCAAATTTCGGGAGCTGGCCGGTTCCCGTCATAGATGCTCTGTTTACAAGGAAAGGAGGAAGAATTTCCGTATATCCGTGTTCGGTATGTGTATTGAGATAATAGTTGATAACCGCACGCTCAAGTCTTGCTCCGAGACCTCTGTAAAAGTGGAAACGTGCGCCGGTGACCTTTGCTGCCGTTTCCGGATCAAGTATGTCAAGGTCTGCTCCGATGTCCCAATGAGCTTTTGCGTCAAAATCAAACTTTGTGGGCTCGCCCCATCTGCGTATTTCAACGTTTTCGCTGTCGTCCTTTCCCGTAGGGACAGTGTCGTTCGGAATGTTCGGGAACTCATACATTATCTTTTGCTGACGGGAGGAAAGCTCAGATATCTTATCATCATTCTCTTTGATTTCTTCTTTTATCTTTGCCATTTCGGCAAAGATAGCGGAGCAGTCTCCGCCTTCCTTTTTTATTTTCGGGATTTCTTTGCTGGCATCATTCTGCGTTTTCTTGAGAGCATCGTTTTCCTGAGAAAGCATTCTTCTCTCAACATCAATTTTGAGAACCTCGTCAACAAGGGCATCCATGTCCTTATTGCGTGTTTTCATTGCTGCCTTAACCTTTTCCGGATTTTCTCTTATAACTTTGATATCTAACATGCTTTGGTTTCTCCTTTTCCATGTTCGTTTTATTTGCGGTAAGTTTATTTAATTGTTTTGTTTTTCAATACTCAAACGGCTGCAGTTTTATTTATTGTTGCCTTAACTTACAGCTATATTTACTGTTGAACTGCTTGTGCCCGGCTTAATTGTCGCAGCTCTGGTTTGTTGTTTAGCCACTTGTTCTCACCTTAACTTGCGGCTCCGTTTGCTGCTTAACTACTTGTTTTCACCTTAACTTGCGGCTCCGTTTACTGTTTTAACTGCTTGTTCTCACCTTACTCGCGAATCTGTTTGTTGCTGAGATGCTTTGTCTTGGGCTTATTTGCCTATTTGTTTTGAAATCTTCTGCAAATCCTCTTTGTCAAAGAATTCTATCTCTATGGTTCCGCCGTTCTTTGAGGTAAAAACTCTGACTTTTCTGCCGAGAACATCGGACAGGGACAATTCAACCTCATCATAAAAAGTATCTCTTGAAAGATTTCTTTTTCCCGACTTTTTATTGTTTTTCTGTGCAGAGAGCTTTGCAAGCTTTTCGATATCTCTTACTGAGAGATTCTTTTCCGCAATGCTGTTTGCAACAGAGATCATGTCAGATTTTTTTTCAAAGCTCAAAAGGGCTCTTGCGTGACCAGCAGAAATTTTTCCTTCCTTTGTAAGGTCTCTGACTTCGTCGGGCAATCCGAGTAAGCGCAGTGCATTTGCAATTGCAGGTCTTGAACGGCCTACTCTTGCGGCAGCCTCTTCTTGAGTGAGATGGTATCTTTCAATAAGGAGCTGCAGTCCCTCCGCTTCTTCTATCGGGTTTAAATCCTCTCTTTGAAGGTTTTCTATGAGGGCAATCTCCATTGCCTGCTCGTCGGACATCTCCTTGATAACTACCGGAACCTCTGTGAGACCGGCTATACGTGAAGCTCTCCATCTGCGCTCTCCGGCAACAAGCTGATATGAGCCGTCTGCCATCGGTCTTACGAGAAGTGGCTGAAGAACACCGTTTCTTTCGATACTGGATGCCAGTTCCGAAAGTGCTTTTTCATCAAAGGTCTTTCTTGGCTGCTCCTTGTTAGGCTCTATTTCATTGAGTTTAAGTGTAACAGCCGAACTGTTTTCCGAGCTGTCAACCGAATTGTCCGTAAAAAGTGCGTCCAATCCCCTTCCGAGTCCGCTTTTTTTAGCCATTTTCTCACCTCTGTCTGTTTTGCTTTAAAAATTCAATTGCAAGCTCCTCATACGCCGATGCGCCTTTTGATGATCTGTCATAGTACATGACAGGCTCGCCAAAGCTCGGAGCCTCCGAAAGTCGTACATTTCTGGGTATCACCGAAGAGAAAACTTTTTTCGGGAAGAATTTTTTTACTTCGGCAACAACCTGCTGTGTTAAGTTGAGACGACCGTCATACATCGTCAGAATAACGCCTTCAAGCTCTATCATCGGATTGTAAAGCTTTTTGACCTGCCTTACTGTGGACATGAGCTGTGAAAGACCCTCCAGGGCATAGTATTCACACTGTATGGGAACCATTATCGTATCTGACGCACAGAGCGCGTTCAGAGTGATAAGACCCAGAGACGGAGGACAGTCAAGAAAAATAAAATCGTAATCATTGTAAAGGGGAAGAAGTGCATTCTTAAGCTTACTCTCTCTACCGGAGATATCTACAAGCTCGAGCTCGGCACCTGCAAGATTCATGTTAGCGGGTAATATGTCAACATTTTTATAATTTGTCTTGATGACAGCAGATTTTGCCGGAGCGTCATTTATGAGAACGTCATACACAGAGGATTTAAGAGAACGCTTATCGATTCCGAAGCCGCTGGTGGAATTTCCCTGTGGATCAGCGTCAACGAGTAAAACCTTTTTGTTGTGAGCGCCTATAGCTGCAATAAGATTGACAGCCGTGGTTGTTTTACCTACTCCGCCCTTCTGATTTACAATGGATATCGTCTTTGCCATTGCTTTTCCTTTCTTCAATCTATAAGTTTATTATGAACAAAAAAATAGTTGACGTTTGTTTTCAGTCAACATAGATATATTAGCATAAAAATATATACATTTAAAGTGAAATACTAAAAAAAATAACTTTTTTCCTTGTTTTTCTACTTTCTTTATCTCTACGTGCAAAAAAAATTCGCAGAAATTTTTCCATGAAAATTCCTATTGCACTTTTCAATATATTGTTTAATGTTTCACGTGAAACACAAAATACAGAAAAAACAAACAGAAAAACCCGTTCAAGAAGAACAGGTCTTTCTGTTTATGGATTGGGGAGTAAAATGAGATGGAAAAATCAAATTAATAAATTGCCGCTCAACAGAGCTTCTGTCGCTTTATGCGACTTTTTTCGTATCAACCTTTATCGCAAGGTTATCAAGCTTCGGAATTCTCACAACGTATTCGATATACGTGTCTGTTTCGCTCTTTATGCTGTCTGCCTCTATACCGGCCTTCCGCATCGTATCTACCGCATGATTGAGAGTGTTAATAAAGAGTCTTACATCCTTAAATATTTTTATGGTAGGCTTATTTTTCTTTGCTGAGCGATTGATTACCTGCTGTACCAGCCTCTCGCTGTCTGAGACAGAAAGGTGCTTGTCCGCTATAATTGAAAGAACTCTCTCAATCTGTTCGGAGTTTTCAAGAGAAAGAAGGCACCTTGCATGGCGCTCGGAGAGATTGCTTTCTATTATTTTAACTCTTTGTTCCTCGGTAAGCTTTAAAAGTCTTAACTTATTAGATATGTATGATTGGGATTTCCCGAGTATTTTTGAAAGCTCGTCCTGTGTAATACCTGTGGAAATAAGTATGTTTTTAAAGCCCAGGGCTTCTTCAAAGCAGTTGAGATCACTTCTCTGAATATTTTCAATAAGACTGTATAGGGAAGATTTTGCCTCGGATATATTCATAAGTATACATGGAACGGTTTTAAGTCCCGCATTTCTTGCCGCTCTGAGCCTTCTTTCTCCCGTCACCAGCTCATAGCGTCCGGAGGAAAGCTTTCTTACCGTTATCGGCTGTATGATTCCGTTTTCTCTTATACTGTGTGTAAGCTCTTCCATTTCATTTTCGGAAAAGATTTTTCTGGGCTGACTGGGATTCGGAGATATCTTTTCCTGCGGAATAAGAAGAATTTGTCCTGCACTTTTGATTTTGCTTTGCCTTAGCATACTAAACATCTCCTCAAAAAAAACAACTGAGTTTATCTCGTGAAACAAGCATAAACTCAGTCAGAAGTTTTTTCAATGATTTTCGTTTTTCAAAATTCGGCAGATAATTACCAAAAGGCACGTTAAATAAGTGGCTTTTTTGAGATCTGTGCCGAGGGACGTGGATATTTTGCCGGAGTTTGCGATATTTTTTTTACCTTAATAACGGCTCTTTCTCCGCAGCCCTCAAGAGAATAATCAAAGAAATCCTCTGCTTTGCCGCCAAGTATCCGTATTGCATTGGTTGCACCTTCGAGTTCTTCCCTTGCTCCTGCACCCTTCAAGGAAACAAAATATCCGTTTTCTCTGACAAAGGGAATGCAGTATTCCGACAAATCACGCAGATTCGTCACGGCTCTTGCAGTCGCAAAGTCGAATTTTTCTCTGTAAGCCGGATTTTTTCCCGCCTCCTCTGCTCTCATATGAAGAAGAGTTGCGGAGAGCTCAAGTTCTCTTAATATATCTTCTATTACATTTAACTTCTTTTTAGTGCTGTCAAGAAGGGTGACACTTATCTTCGGCTCGGCAATAAGCAGCGCAAGTCCGGGAAAACCCGCTCCGGTTCCCACATCAATGAGAGAACAGCCTTCTCCTAAAGGTATATATTTAAGGAATGCAAGCGAATCGATAAAGTGTTTCTCAACAATTTCTTTCGGTTCGGTTATCGCTGTTAAATTGATTTTTTCATTCCAATATACGAGAAGCTCCGCATACCTGTCAAATCTTTGAAGAGCTGTATCATCAAGAGAGATACCGAGAGCCTTTGCCGAATCATAAAGATATTGTCTGTCAATCATTGTTATGACTCTCCTTTTCAAGATAAATCAGGAGGACAGAGATGTCCGCAGGGCTTACTCCCGAAATCCTGCTTGCCTGTCCTACGTTTGAAGGCTTAACCTTGTTGAGCTTTTCCTGTGCTTCAAGGCGCAGTCCCGTAATTGTTTTATAATCAAGCTTTTCGGAGAGAAGCTTACCCTCAAGCCTTCTCATTTCATTTATCTGTGCCTGTTGTCTGCGTATATAGCCCTCGTACTTTGCCTCGATTTCCACTTCTTCGCGGACGTCCTCCGGAAGTTCGGGTCTTGTTTTGTCAAACGGAGCGAGATCCTCATACTTAAGTTGAGGTCTTCGTATGAGCTCAATGAGCTTTGTACCTGTTTTCAGCGGGGATGTTTCACGTGAAACAAGAAGCTTGTCGAGTTCCGGCGAAGGAGCAATAGTGACAGTTTTTATGCGCTCGTATTCCTCATCAATAAGGGCTTTCTTTTTAAGGAGGCGCTCGTATCTGTCCTTACCTATGAGACCGAGCTTGTATCCGTATTCCGTAAGTCGAAGATCGGCATTGTCCTGCCGCAGGATTAAGCGGTATTCAGAACGGGACGTCATCATTCTGTATGGGTCTGAGCAGCCCTTTGTAACAAGGTCGTCAATAAGGGTTCCGATATACGAGCTTGCTCTGTCAAGAATAAACGGCTCCTCACCTCTTAATCTGAGTACGGCGTTTATTCCTGCAATCATGCCCTGCGCGGCAGCCTCTTCATATCCGCTGGAGCCGTTGAACTGACCTGCACCGAACAGTCCGGGAAAATCAAGGAATTCCAGAGAGGCTTTTAATGAAAGAGGATCGATACAATCGTACTCGATAGCATATGCAGTCCTTATAACCTGTACATTTTCAAGTCCGGGTATGGTCTTAAGGAATCGGAGCTGTACGTCCTCGGGCAGGGATGATGAAAGTCCTTGCAGATACATCTCCTGTGTGTTAAGACCGCATGGCTCGATAAATATCTGATGCCTTTCCTTTTCGGCAAACCTGACAATTTTATCCTCTATACTGGGGCAGTATCTCGGTCCGACCCCTTCAATCTTTCCTCCGTAAAGAGGAGATCTGTGGAGATTTTCGAGAATGACTTTTTTTGTCTCTTCGTTCGTATATGTTATGTGACATACTGTTTTGTTTTCAGGTGTAAAGCTGTCGTCAAATGAAAATCTTACAAGCTTTTCATCAGCCTCCTGAACCTCGAGTTTGTCAAAATTGATACTTCTCTTGTTTACTCTCGAGGGTGTGCCGGTCTTGAAACGACGGGTTTTTATTCCAAGTTTATGTAAAGCACCGGATAAGTCGTTTGCAGGAAAGAGGCCATCCGGGCCGCTGGCGTAAGACACGTCGCCGACATATACGCGACCTCCGAGAAATGTACCTGTAGCAAGGATTACTGCGCTTGCGGTATAAAGCGCTTCCAGCTTTGTGGTGAGCTGCCATTTACCGTTTTCAAGCTGTTCCAGATTGACAATTTCTGCTTGGCGCAGGTCAAGATTTTCTGTACTTTCAATACAGTTTTTCATATATGCAGAGTAGTTTCTTCTGTCAATCTGGGCGCGCGGACTGTGGATTGCCGGGCCTTTTCCGAGATTGAGCATACGACTCTGAATTAAGTTTCGGTCGGCGGCCTTTGCCATCTCTCCTCCGAGGGCGTCAATTTCACGGACAAGGTGTCCCTTTGACGAGCCGCCTATAGAGGGATTGCACGGCATATTGCCGACCCAGTCCGCGCTTATTGTGAAGATACATGTGCTGCAGCCCATTCTGGCTGCTGCAAGCGCTGCCTCTATTCCGGCATGACCGGCACCAATCACCGCGACGTCATATTCCTTTGCAAAATACTTCATTTATAAAACCTTTACTTTCCTACGCAGAATCTTGAAAATACCTCGTTTACAACTGCCTCCGATACCTTTTCACCGGTTAATTCCAGGAGCGGTGAAATGGCTGCGTCTATGCTGACATTTACAGCGTCCATTGTAAGCCCGTTGTCTATTGCCGATATTGCCTCATCGATACAGGTAAGGGCGTTTTTGCAGCAATTAAGCTGACGCTCGTTTATAAGCATGGCGGAGGATGTGTCGAAGCTGTCCGTACCGAGTAATCTCTCGATGGTATTTTTCAGCGTTTCATAGCAACAGGGGTCTTTCGCACTTATCACAACGGCATTATCCGTATACCTTAAAACATCTTTTTCATCAACTGCAAGTCCGAGGTCATTCTTGTTTATCACGGCAACGGACGGTTTGCCCGCACATGCACCGAGTATTTCATAGTCCTCGTTGTCAAGGGGCTTACTTCCGTCAAGAACCGCGAGCACAAGCGATGCGTGTGAGAGCTTTGATTTTGCAAACTCGATTCCTATCGCTTCAACCTCATCTTCGGAGTTACGTATTCCTGCCGTGTCCGAAAGTCTTAAAACAACGTTTCCTATTCTGGCGGTTTCTTCTACAACATCTCTGGTTGTTCCGGCGATATCCGTTACTATAGACCTGTTTTTCTGAAGAAGAAGGTTCATAAGTGTGGACTTTCCGACGTTGGGCTTTCCGACAATAGCCGTCTCCACACCTTCTGTTATAGCCTGCCCCGCATCAAATTTTGAAATCAGAGACGAAAGCTTGTCGCGGGCATCGGAAAAGGACTCCTTCAGAGAAACAAAGTTCAGCTCGTCAATTTCCTCATCCGGATAGTCGACCCATGCCGCCATGTGGGCGGAGGCGGAAATAAAGATATCTGCGATATCTTTTATTTCTTTTGAAAGAGTGCCGTTTAAGGTATTGTATGCCGCATCCGCCGCTTGTCTGCCGTGGGCGGAGATAAGACTCATGACGGATTCTGCCTCAGTGAGGTCAAGCTTTCCGTTAAGGAAGGCGCGTTTTGTAAATTCGCCGGGAGGCGCGGGCGACGCACCGTTTTCAAAGGTGAGTCTCAGAATTTGCTGCATGAGATAAAGTCCTCCGTGGCACTGCAGCTCGACGACGTCTTCACCGGTGTAGCTTTTCGGTGCTCTGTACACAATGGCTATAGCCTGGTCGAGCAGTGCGTCGCCCTCGTGTATGTGTCCGAATTTTACACTGTAACCCGGAAGCTCCGACAAAGAGCCGCTCCCGGCGCATTTAAAAACGCTGTCCGCCACGGCAAGTGCGTTTTCACCGGATATTTTTATTATTCCGATACCACCGGCGGCGTTTGGTGTGGATATGGCTGAAACAGTGTGCAGCATACGGGATTCAACTCCTTTTTACAATCTTTTACAAGACGGGATACATCGTTTTTGAAAATAAAATAAATCGCCAAGAATTTTAGCATAAAGGAACGTATAAATCAATTGACTTTTATAGGGTATTATATTAATATCTTTAACAATACACGCAAAAATTGTAAAAAGCGTGAAAAACTTTGCGCAAAAGCCATTTGCGCGGAAGGAGTAAAAAATGAAAAACACAGAAAAAACAATGGAAAAAATCGTGGCTCTTTGCAAGAACAGAGGCTTTGTTTATCCCGGCTCTGAGATCTACGGAGGACTTGCGAACACATGGGACTACGGTCCTCTCGGTGTTGAGATGAAGACCAACATCAAGGAAGCATGGAGAAAGAAATTCATCCAGGAAAATCAGTACAATGTCGGTCTTGACAGCGCAATTCTTATGAATCCTCAGACATGGGTGGCATCCGGTCATCTCGGCGGATTTTCAGACCCTCTTATGGATTGTAAGCAGTGTAAGACAAGGCACAGAGCTGACAAGCTTATTGAGGATTACGTTGCCGAGAACGGCCTTTCCGACAATCCTGCCGGATGGTCTGACGAAGAGCTCATGACATACATAAAGGAAAAGGGAATTGCCTGCCCTGACTGCGGAGCGCACGACTTTACGGATATCCGTAAGTTTAATCTTATGTTCAAGACCTTCCAGGGTGTTACCGAGGACAGCAAGAATGAGATTTACTTAAGACCCGAGACTGCACAGGGTATTTTCGTAAACTTTGCAAACATCCAGAGAACAACCAGAAAGAAGATTCCCTTCGGTGTTGCACAGATAGGCAAGTCCTTCAGAAACGAGATAACTCCGGGTAACTTCATATTCCGTGTACGTGAGTTTGAGCAGATGGAGCTTGAGTTCTTCTGCAAGCCGGGTACGGATCTTGAATGGTTTGATTATTGGCGTTCTTTCTGCCGTGACTGGCTTTATTCTCTCGGTATGAAGGCTGAAAACCTTCGTCTTCGTGACCATGACCCCGAGGAACTTTGCTTCTATTCAAAGGCAACAACAGACTTCGAGTATCTTTTCCCGTTCGGTTGGGGTGAGCTTTGGGGTGTTGCCGACAGAACGGATTACGACCTCACACAGCATATCAATACCTCCGGAAAAACGCTTGACTACTTTGATTCGGAGACAAATGAGCGTTATATTCCTTATGTTATTGAGCCGTCTCTCGGTGTTGAGCGTCTCTTCCTTTCCCTTCTTGTTGAGGCATATGACGAAGAGGTTGTTGATGCCGAAAAGAATGACACGAGAGTTGTTATGCACTTCCATCCTGCCATTGCTCCTTTCAAGGCAGCGGTTCTTCCTCTTTCAAAGAAGCTTTCAGGAAAGGCAATGGAGGTTTACAACGAGCTTTCGAAGTACTTTATGGTAGACTTTGATGATGCGGGCTCCATAGGAAAGCGTTATCGCCGTGAGGATGAGATAGGTACTCCTTATTGCATAACCGTTGATTTTGAAACGGTTGGTGATGAAAATACGCCTGCGGACAATGCCGTAACTATCAGAGACAGAGATACTATGGAGCAGGTACGAGTTCCCATAGACGAGCTTGTACATTGGCTTGCGGAAAAGGTTGCTTTTTAAGCTTTAAAATTTCGGAAAAAGCTTACAAGTTCAAAGAATAAAAGACAAACGATAAACAAAGAAAAACCACGGCTTCGGTAGTTTTTACGAAGCTGTGGTTTTTGAATTTATGAGGTTTTGTCGGCTTTTCCCATAACTGCGAGCGGGTCCTCGTGCGTACCGTCT